>JANNEK010000097.1:0-2953 GCA_031378605.1 Chitinophagaceae bacterium
AGCTATTTTAAGCAGAATCGATCACATACTTGTATACGGACATGTTTTAGAGGGGGACCTCAATGCCAATCTAAGTGTGCCTGCTCAAGGCCCAGCATATTCCTTCAATACAGGAAATCCATTACATTTAGTAACAGTTAGGCAGGATGGTGATCAAACAACAGGATCGCCTGTTAAGAAGTTTGCGATATGTGGATCGATCCAGAAAATGATTAATATGGTTGGTGATGCACCTCTTGAACAAGGTAAGCATCCGACCAAGTACATCTTGTTAGGGAATTCAAATGCCTGTTAATTTGCTGCGATAAATATATAAAACAAATCGCAATGGAAACAAAGGTAAATGGTCGTGTACGTTACACAGAGGAACAAATTAAAGATTACCTGGATCAATGGAAAGCAAGTGGTAAAAGTCAGATTTCATTCAGTAAGGAATCAGGGATCAATTATTACACTTTCAATAAATGGCTGAGTGATAGGAAACGAAAATCAAAGATTGTCAAAGAAAGGAAGACAGGATTTTCTCCAATTAAAGTAATTCCGGAGTCAGTACAAGCATTTGCAGAGTTAAAACGGGAAGGTAATACGATAATAATTTTTCATCCGGTAAGTGCTGATTATCTAAGAGTGCTTTTAAAATGATCATCTCCTTCAGTTTGCGCTACCGTTATTATTTATACAATGGTCGGTGTGATATGCGAAAAGGATATGATGGCTTGAGCGGTCTTGTTGGTAATGAATGGAAAATGAATCCGCTTTCAGGTGATGTTTTTATTTTTCTTTCTAAACAACGGAATAAAATAAAACTGTTACATTGGCAAGGCGATGGATTTGTAATTTATAGTAAGCGATTGGAGAAAGGGACATTTGAATTGCCAAAAGAAAATGGGAGCGAGAATAAAATTGAAATTACAGCTCATCAATTGCAATTTATTTTAGATGGAATTAATTTGTCATCCATCAAACATCGCATTCGATACAAATTTAAAAATGCGTCGTGATTGTTGATTAAATGTTGATAAATCATCAGTGAAATCAGTGCATTCAGCTGTATTGTGTTTTATCTTTAATGTGTGATTGAAACACGTGAAAATCCGGATGTAACTGCGCTTTTGAATATTATTCAGCAGAAAGATTTTCAACTTCAGCAGCAACTATCACAGCTAGATAAAAAGGATTTACGGATCGATAAATTACAGCATCAGCTGGAACAACTTCTTCGTGCTTATTATGGAAGCAGATCCGAACGCTTCACTGCTGAAGTAAATCCCAATCAGATTCCTTTAACCCTGGATGTGGAATCAACTCCCATAGCAGAAGTAAAAAAGGAAACAATTACCTATGAACGCAAGAAACATTCTTCCTCATCAAATCACAAAGGAAGGCTTCCTTTACCCGATCATCTGGAAAGGAAAATTACTATCATTGAACCTGAATATAAAACTGAAGGCATGACAAAAATAGGTGAAGAAGTTAGTGAACATCTGGAATTTACTCCGGGAGCAGTATACGTGAGAAGAACCATCAGACCTAAGTATGCCACCCCTGATGAGCAGGGAATAATCATAGCACCTATGCCGACCATGCCCATTGAAAGAGGTATTGCCGGTCCTGGACTTCTTGCCAATATTCTGATTGAAAAATATGCTGATCACCTGCCTCTTTACCGGCAGATTGAGCGATACAAGAGAGAAGGAGTTGTCATTCCCTCCTCTACGCTCTCGGATTGGATTGCAGCTTGCGGACAACTGCTTACCCCGCTGTATGAAACACTGAAAAGAAAAGTGCTGGCAAGCGGATATTTGCAGGCAGATGAAACACCCATCAAAGTGATCGACAGAGATAAAAAAGGAAAAACACATTTGGGTTTTTACTGGGTATACCGGGATCCACAAAACGATTTAGTATTTTTTGATTACCGCAAAGGGCGGGGACGGGAAGGCCCGACAGAAATATTAAAAGACTTCGAAGGATTTTTGCAGAGTGATGGTTGGAGCGCCTATGAAAATTTTGATAAAGGAAAAATAACTTTAATTCATTGCATGGCCCATGCACGCAGGTATTTTGACCAGGCAAAAGACAACGATCTGGCCCGTTCAGAATATGTATTAAGTGAAATGCAAAAATTGTATGCCGTTGAAAAACGCGCACGCGAAGAAAAATTAAATTACGATAAGCGAAAAGACCTTCGTCAGAGGGAATCATTGCCGGTATTGAACCAACTCCACGGGTGGCTGAAGGAAAATATTGTGCAGGTTCCACCGCAAAGCGCTATCGGTAAAGCGTTATCCTACTCACTATCGCGTTGGGAGAAATTAATGATTTATTCAAGTGATGGCAAACTGGAAATCGATAACAACCTGGTTGAAAACTCCATCAGGCCAATTGCTATCGGAAGAAAGAATTATTTGTTTGCCGGTTCACATTCCTCAGCTCAACGTTCAGCGATGATTTATTCTTTGTTGGGTACTTGCAAATTAAAAGGTGTTGAACCCTGGCCCTGGCTGAAAAATGTTTTAGAAGTTATACCCGATCATAAGGCCAATCGATTAGAGGAATTGCTTCCTTGATTTTTTTATTACCTTTAATTTTTAGAGGGCAGTCTATCGGAAAGCTCTGCATAGGTAATGACTCATGAATGAAAAATCAAGACGTGGTTGGTCGGATGCTTACAATATATCTTCATGGGGTTACATGAATTTAATGCTTAGTACTATTGCTAGTCCGATGGGAAATGGTCTTCTTAATTGCACACAATCTAGAAATGAAGGTGGAGTAGGAGAAGACTCCGGCGGTGCCATAACCGTTGATAATGCGGGTAATATTTATGTTGCCGGGTCATTTAATTCTGTCGGCAATATAGGTGGGACTACTTTTAATACCGGCGCCTCTGAACCTGATAATTTTTTTATTGCCAAATATAATGCAAACTTAGTTTTAGCATGGGTTAAGA
>JANNEK010000102.1:0-15791 GCA_031378605.1 Chitinophagaceae bacterium
CATCGTGATTTGTGAAAAAATTCTGTAGCTCCCGGTAATAAAAATTATTACGTCAGAATAGATTTAACTTAACACTGGTGTTGAAATCATAGTCAGGATTAAATCAAACCAACTTTTTATGGTGTATAGTTATTCAATAGAATACCTGTTAAATTTGCCACCTAATACTATTTTTTACAACATTCTTTTACAAACACCGTTAAAATTGGTCATGAAGAGATTAACCGTATTTATTGCACTCATCGTTATTCTGGAGGGTTGTTCGAACAATACCAAAACACCCGATGTTTCGAACATAAAAATTGAACTCAGCCTTGATCGTTTCGAGAAAGATTTTTTTGCGGTGGATACTAACAATATTATTAATTCGCTCAGGCAACTTCAATCTAAATACCCATCCTTCTTCCCGGATTTTACCAGCAATATTTTAGGACTGCCGCCTTTAACAGATACTTCAATTGCTGCTATGATTGCCATTAAAAAATTTATTTCAGATTATCGTCCAATAAAAGATTCGGCTGATAAGATTTTAGGTGATTTGAAGAATACTGAAAAGGAAATCAAACAGGGTTTACAATTTATTAAATTTTATTTCCCCGATTACACGCTACCGCGAAAATTAATCACGTTTATTGGTCCAATGGATGCTTTTTTTGAAGCCTCTCTCGGTGGCTATGGAGATGTGGTTACAAAGGAGGGAATGGCTACGGGTTTACAATTGCACCTGGGCAGCGAGTTTTCATTTTACCATAGCCAAATGGGAGAATCGCTTTACCCGGGTTATATTTCGAAGCGATTTACTCCTCAAACAATATCGGTAAACTGTATAAAAAATATTATCGATGATTTATATCCCGAACAATTAAGAGGCAAAGTGCTGGTAGAACAAATGATTGAAAAAGGAAAGCGGTTGTACGTGCTCGATAAAGTAATGCCTTTTGCCGCCGACTCTTTAAAAATAGGATATACCAGCAACCAATTAAAAGGATGCTATGGCAATGAAGGCCGCATATGGAATTTTTTTGTAACCAATAGCCTTTTGTTAAGCAACGAGCCATCGCTGCAAAAAAATTATATGGCTGATGCACCTGCCACCCAGGAATTAGGAGATGGCTCGCCCGGTTATATTGGCTTATTTACAGGCTGGCAGATTGTAAAAAAATATATGGAGAAGAACAGCGCATTAACACTTCCTCAATTATTACAAACAGATGCACAGAAAATTTTTGAAGAAAGTAAGTACCGGCCGAAATAAATTACGTTAGAAAATACTACTACGGATATCAAATGAATGGAATGAGTTTTTGTACAATTACAACTAAAGGTTCCCGATCCAATTCTTTAAGCCATTGCAGCTACCGGTTTTTTTCCCATTGCTTTTAACATACGAAAATGAGAAGCTATCGCCCCGCTTACTGTAGGATAATAATTATACGGCAACTGAAACTTTGCGCAGGTTTCCCGAACTATTTTACTTAATGCCGGATAATGTATATGACTCACCCTTGGGAATAAGTGATGTTCAATCTGAAAGTTTAAACCACCCACTAACCAGGAAACAACTTTATTTTTAGCTGCAAAATTAGCCGTGGTTTTAACCTGATGTATTGCCCACTCATTATCGATAAGCATATCTTCTATTCCTGCAACTTCAAATTCGGTTTGTTCAACAACATGGGCTAATTGAAATACAATTGCAAGGGTTAATCCTAAAACAACCTGTAGCGCACTAAAACCAATTAAAAAGGGTTTCCATCCAACAAAATAAATAGGTACTATTATATAAAAAAAGATATAAAGAAATTTACTCAACCAAAACACAATATGTTCCTGGGTACTCATTTTTTGCAATACAGTGGCTTGTACTTTTCCTTTGAAATACTTCAAAAAATCGAGCAATACCGCCCAGGCAAAGGAAGAGATCGCGTAAATAGGTACCACATAAATATGCTGCAAACGATGTGCAGGCATCCACTTCTGGGTACTGCACTGGCGCATAAGCGGACTTTTGGCTATATCGTCATCAATGCCATCCACATTGGTATAGGTATGATGAATAATATTGTGTTTAAATTTCCAGATAAAAGCATTTCCACCCAACGCATTAATGGTAAGTCCCATTAGTTCATTTACCCATTTTTTGGAGGAGTAACTTCCGTGGCAGGCATCGTGCATCACATTAAATCCAATACTAGCTAATATAATACCCATTACACAACAAAGAAGTATTGCGATAATACCCGGTAGAATATTAGATAATAACAATACATATATAATTAATGCAAGTGGTATAAGAATGGTAGTCTTTATATATAATTTCCAGTTACCTGTTTTCTTGATTTTCTTTTCAGCAAAATAGTTGTCGGTGGCCTCTTTCAAAGCAGTATAAAAAATACTGTTCTTATTGTTGAATGAAACTTTAGCCATGAGGTATTGTTTTGAATTGCAAAGTTACTAATTTATTCGCCTAATTCCTTGAATCCCGGGTAATCATTCCCTTAAGAGAAAAGAGCATGAAAAAGTAAAGCACCTGACCTTCTGTCTTTTAACGATCTATCCATTGATTTTGCCTACATTTTCCTTTATAATTTTCCTGGCCTCCTGAACTTCTTCAAGGTCTTTAAACGAATCTTTAGGAATCATAAAGAATGAACGGCTATTAAAATAAAGGTGAAAGAAATACAGGGTTTCTTTAAAATTACTAAAATCCTTCCACCGCCACAATTGCTCGCCTCTCTCGGTTTGCAGTAAAACACCCTCTTCTTCATTTATACTTAGGGTAAATTCATCTTTAAAAGTTTGGGATCGCTTATAGATGCTGTAGGGTAAAAATCTTCTTACAGTTATCCATAATAAAAACCACAATAAAGAAAAAAAGAGAAAAGAAAGCGGCTGAATAATCTTGAAATAATAAAGTATTGCAGAAGTAATGGCAAACACATTTACAAGTATAATCAGAATTCTTATTTCGGGTCTACCGAAAAAATGATTACGCAGTCCGGTTAACACTTGCTTTTTATCGTACCCAAAATGAACTGTCATATCGTACTATTAATGGAAAATCAATTGTCCTGATTCAAATATAAACCAACAACCGATACCATTACTCTATCCTTAAAAACATTTTCAATAATGAGCTTTACACTTATTCCCAGCCCTTAAACGCCTATAAATTCTATTACTCGTTTTCGAACCTGCTTATTCTTCCCATTGCCAACTATCATCATTCAATCAGGGAACCGGATTTACCTTGTGGGCAAATTCTGCCGTTTTGATGCTATATCATCAAGAGCATGTTTATGACCAGAACTACACAGTACCTTTAGGCAGCCCGCAAAAAAATAAATTAAGCGGTACTTAATAAGTGTGTTTTGCTATGACTACTTTTGAATACTACAAACTATAAAATAAAAAAACCGATTTTGAATATGCGCTACGTCAATATAAAAATGCTCCTTATTACCATCATTCTGGCAGGGTTGATTGGATCCTGTAAACAACACCGGCAAACAACCCGCGCATTTTATCTTTGGAAAACAACTTTTGAAGGCGATAGTATTGAAAAGAAAGTTCTTACTGAATTACAAGTAAAAAAATTATATATAAAGCTCTTTGATGTTACCTGGAATAACGAACAGGAGCGGCCTGAACCCGCTGCAAAAATACTTTTTGAAAGAACTGCGCTTAGCTGGCTCAATCAATCTGCTATTGAAATAATTCCAACCGTTTTTATTACTAACGAAACGTTAGAAAAAATAAAGCCAGAAACGATTGGTGAACTTGGCGAACGAATTAATTCTTTATTACGGAATTTTTTAGGTGAATATAATATCAGAAATGTAACGGAAATACAAATTGACTGCGACTGGACAGCCTCCACCAAAGAAAAATATTTTGAACTACTTCGATTTCTGAAATCATTGCCAAATTTTATTTCCAGGCAATTATCTGTTACCATTCGTTTATATCAATGCAAATACTATAACAAAACTGGTGTTCCACCGGCCAATCGGGGGTTGCTAATGTGTTATAATATGGGCAACTTAAAAGATCCCGGTACCAATAATTCGATTTTAGAAACCGCCGAGCTAAAAAAATATACTGATAACCTAAATGCCTATCCTCTTCCATTAGATATAGCGTTACCTTTATTTGAATGGATAGTATTGTTCAGAAAGAATACTTTCAAAGGAATAATTACCAAATTACCCGATTCCTTTCTTCAGAATACACAATTATTCAAAAGCAGGGAAAATAACTACGAACTGCTTACGGATACTGTATTAAATGGATATGAAGTAAAAAAAGGAGATGTATTACGTAAAGAAGCTAGCAGGTACGATGAGCTATTAAAAGCAACTGCCGTACTCTCTCCTCAATTGCTAACGCCAAACTTTACTATTTCACTCTACCATCTCGACTCATCCACCATATCAAAATTTAAAAAAGATGAACTGGAAGCTATTTATAACAGTCTTCGTTAGCAGTATTTGCCTGCTATTTCCATATAATATTATTGGATGTTCCGGCGGCGAACCGGACCCTTATGATTATTATGTCTCATTCTTTCAGAATAAAGTCGCTGATAATTCAGCCTACCAACCATTCTACTATACGAATGCGCAGTTTTTATATGATTCTAACGAGCCCATTGATGTAAGCCAGGTTACTTCCGCCGAATGGAGTGTTTTTGCAGGGAATAGTTTTTCTGACAAGGATGCGTACGATTTTGTATGCCGTTTTAATAATAAAGATCTTTCATCTCTTTATTATCATCTCGAAAAAAATCAACCTTTAAAAATTCCTGATTCTGTAAAAAGAAACGGGATGACCAATTTTTTTCTTCAACAAAAAAACCTGGAAGCCCTTGAATATATTCTTTATGCAAAGCAGGTAGAGCCTTATGTAACGGGCAGTTGGAACGACTGGGAGTCGGTTACCCCAGACAATGCAACGATGAGCAGCCTTATTAAAAATGGTCTACAATTATGGAAAGCGGCTAAAGCAGATTTTATTAAACTGAGATATGCTTACCAGATTGTTCGATTGGCGCATTATAATAAGCAATATGCTAATTGCATTCAATTTTACAATGAATTATTAAAAACGAATTCCACCAAAAGCGTTTTGCAGGAGTTAAGCCTTGGATTAAAAGCAGGTGCCGAATACCGTCTTGGTATGAAAGAGCAAGCAGCCCTTACCTTCAGCCAATTATTTGCAAGTAGCAATTTAAAAAAGATTGCAAATTATATGAGCTTTAATTGGTGTGTAAACCGATTTGATGAGGGAAGCAGAAAAAAAATCTTAGCACTATGCAAAGACAAAACAGAAAAAGCAAATATGCTGAGTTTGTTTGCCCTGGGTAGTTATAAGAATGAATTGAATAGTATTGTACAGGTTTCTTTATTGGCACCCCAATCAACCATGCTACCGGTATTAGTTACCCGGGAAATTAATAAACTGGAAGAATTTTTATTTACACCCTCTCTCCTGTTTTCTCAGGGAAAAGAAAAAGTATATGTAGCTTATACCTCCTATGCAGCAAACGATAAATTCTTTAAAGCATGGCAACAGGAAGCAGCACAACTCCAGGAGTTTTGTATAAAGAAAGCAGCAAGTTCTGAAACTAAATCTTTCTGGTTCTTAGCGGCCTCCCATATTGCATTACTTACTAAAAATTACCCTGTTTCAAAAAATTTACTGGAAGAAGCTAAAAAAAATCCGTTGAATGAAGTACAAAAAGATCAATGGTTTCTCACCAATCTGCTTCTAACCATAAATGCTAAACCACTTATTGATGCTAGTTTCGAAAAAGAATTATTGCCTTCTATACAGTGGCTTGAAAAAAAGGCAACAATAGATAATGAGTTTGCTAAATTTTACAGGCGTTTATTTGCAGATATTCTCTTAACCAAATATAAAAGTACTAAGAACAGGAATAGTTTTAAATACTTACTTTGCCTCGGGGTAGCCGATAAGATTAACCAAAATTTTGTGAAGAATGGCTGGGGTTATTACGCACAAAGTTTAACAGTATTAAGAAATGAAGTACCGCCAGAACAGATAGAGGAACTGATAAAAATGATTGAATCAAAAAACCTAACAGCCTTTGAAACATTTCTTATTTCGAATTGCCGTTTTAATAAAGATGATTTAAATGATTTGGCAGGTACTACCTGGTTACGTCAATATAATTTTAAGGAAGCGGAAAAATGGTTTAAAAAAGTACCTGCTGCATATTATGTAGCCGAGCCTTTCAAAACATTTCTGGCGGCGAATCCATTTGCTGATCTTTTACTGGATACACATGCCCCTACCAGTGAGGATACGGTAAAATATACCAAACTGCTTTTTACAAAAAAGATGATTCGTCTGCAGGAAACATTGGAGGCATCTACAGAGAAGGAAAAAAAGGCACTCCTTCACTACGAATTAGCCAAAGGGTTTTACCATATCAGTTATTGGGGAAATAGCTGGTTGATGGTTCAATACGATTGGAGCAGTGCTGAATACGAATATGTAAGAAAATCTGCACCAGATTACTATGATGTAAAAAAAGCAACCGAACACTACCGGGCTGCATTTACCAATACTGCCAACAAGAATTTTCAGGCTAAATGTCTTTATATGGCAGCAAAATGTGAGCAAAAACTAATGGGGCCTATCCCCACGGATAGAGCTTCCCATCGTCAATGGCTCACTGCTTTCGACAAACGAAATTCTTATTATTCAACAATGGTAAATAGCTTTACAACAACTCCCTTTTATAAGGAAGCATTTACCACCTGCAGTTACCTGCGGGATTTTATTGAACAAACTAAACGATGATTTTTAGCGAAGCGAGCGTCCGCATTTAGCTTTTCCATTGGCAGCTTCAAAGGTGGTAATAGCCCGGCTGCAGGAGGCTAGAAATAAAATGACGGTCAAGAGGGCAAGAATTGTCCTTGTGTTCTTTGGCATAATTACTACGGTTTTAGGTACGAATAAGAGAACTAAAATAGTCGTTTAATATTGCGGTGCAAGTAAAACACAGATTATTTTAACAAAAACTTATTGGTCTTGAAGTTCAATCAGTTAAGGCCAACCGGAATTGTTCCTACTCACCAATTACTATTACAATAATGGCAATTTGGTATTAATTCTTACTACTTGTATTTTGTATTAACTCTAAAACTTTGTTTGCCATTAATCGATTTCCGATTGCGCTGGGATGATTATCCTTAGGGATAAGGTTATTAGAATCGTTATAATCGAAGAAAGAAGAAACATTTATAATTTTTGCGCCTGGTAAACCATTAAACAGGTTCTTCATTTTATTAATATCAACATAGTAACCACCTTTGGGGTTTTGAGATCCCTTATAATCGTCCCAATGAAGAATTATAAATTCATTTCCTTGTTCCTGTATCCGTTTATTTATTTCACCCAGCATTAAGTCGACGCGCTTATAATCGTCTTCTTTTACACTTTCTGCTCCTTTAGCCTGAACTATATTATTACCGAGATCCGAAACGAGCGATAAGGCTCTGTTTAAACTAAACAGGCGCACCAATACCTGCGACCGTGCAGACGAGGTATGTTTATATGCAGGACCCAATAAGGATAGCGAATCATTTTTTACTTCAAAAAAAGGATCATTCAAACACCAGGTATAAATGCATTTGGCTCTCAATAAATGATCAGGAATAAATGTATAGACAAATATTCTTTTTTTATGATCAGGTACCTGTGCATATTTATGTTTAAATATTTGGTATGTCTGATGCGTTCCAAAACCAGATCCTCCATAATTAAGGGAATTATAATTAAGAGCTTTGCCTACACGGTAAGCCATAGTTGCTGTATCTGCAATTCCAGTTGCAAAAGTAAAACTGCAACCAAAAAAAATAATTTCTATCGAATCGCGTGAAATATCGTTTACATGATAACCTATTCGATGGTTAATGGGCAATACATTAAACCCCGAATCGGGGATAATTGAGTAATGAGCATCGTACATCAGGTTACCTGCCGGATCCTTTTTTATTACCTGTAAATCCGAAATGTTTTTTACTGTAAACCCGGTAATATCAACAGGCGTATTAAAACTCGCACCAAAATTTCCAGTTTCTGTAAACCCTTTTTTCTTAAAAAATAAACGGTAGGCGCCTTCGATCAGCGTAAGCGTAATGAGCGTGGTTAATAATACAGTGAATATACCATTTAGTTTTTTGCGATGGCGGGTAAAGCGAACCAGTACGATAAATAAAATATTGGCTACTAACAGCCATACAAATTTCATATCCATGAACTTGATGTTTATAGGGCGCCAAGATAAGTTAAAATAATGGTGGATAAAAGAGGGCGTGAATTGAATAGCAAACCGGATGAACCTAAACCGAAAATGATATACTAACTATTAATGAAGAACTGACTTTACAAGCGAATTAAAATTGAGGCAATTAAATTACGGCTACAGCTTAGTGATGCGGAGGTATTTAAAAATCGTCAGCTCGTAATCCCGTATGTACGGAACTGAATAAAGTTGTAAAAGATAATGATAAGAACTACAGCCCGGCGTTATTCGTTGGCTGAAACCGAAGCCGGTTATCAAACAAAAAGTTGAGGATATATTAATCGCCCCACCATTATACTAAACCGCTGTTGGTAGTGGACGATTATTTTACTATATTGTCTATTAAATGCCCAAAGCCCTAATTCCTAGCTAAATGAAGATTACTGATAATGGCTATAAACTTCCTAAGGTCTTTGCACAATTATTTCATAGTAATTTCAATACAAGTGCTAATAAACCTTTGCTTATTACAGGTATTAATAAAGAATCAGGCGAAAAACTTGATTATGTTGTAAAGTTGAAAGCAGCCGAGAGAATGTCGAATGAAGCATCAATGCGGGAATTATTGGCTTGTTTTATTTCGATGGAATTTGACCTTCCAGTTATACAACCAGCAATCGTTGAAATTACTCCAGAGTTTGTTGAAACCTTAAAAGCTAATGACTCTTGGCAACCTGCAAATAAAAGTCTGGGCAATAATTTCGGGTCTTTAAATTTAACAGATCATAAAATATTAATCATAAATCAGCCCTTAAATAATCATCAATTACTTCATGCGCAGAATGCATTTTTTTTTGATATGTTTATTCAAAACTCAGATCGTACAACAAATAAACCTAATGTATTGACAAATGGTAATGATTTGGTAATCCTTGACCACGAAATAGCTTTTGGGTTTATTTTCCCTCCATCATTAACAATTAAAATTTGGGAAATGACAGAAGTTGGTAAAGAATGGGTAAGAAACCATTGCCTTTTACCGTTAATAAAAGGCAAGGAATATAATTTTAATGAACTTTCGGAAAAAATGGATAACTTAAATACAGCATTTTGGGTAAAAGCTGCCAGTTTAATTCCTCCTGAATGGATGACAGATCAATTCGTTTCGATTAGGGCTACATTAACCAATATCATTAAAGAGAAGGCTAAATTTATTTTAGAATTAAAAAAAATATTGTCATGAACACATACCATTACCAGGTTTTAAGATATATGCCAGATAGGGTAAGTGGAGAATTTGTAAATCTAGGCATTGTTATTTATGACCCTAAAACACAAAAATTAGAGAGTAAATTTTTTCAAAAAATTACACGTGTTTCAAGTTTCTTCCCTACTATTAATAGCAGGCATTTGGCTTCATCCTTAAAATTTCTTCAAAAAGAATTTGATTTGATTGCAAATAGATTTATCTCTGAACTAAGTTTTGAAAAAAAGAATACTCTGGATATCATAACAAGAAAGGTTTTACCTAAAGATGATAGTTCTATTTTTTTTACTGAAGTCAAAGAAATGTTAGAAATGAATAGTGAAATTGCTATCAAATTTTTATACAAGAGATTTGTTCTGAACTATGTAGAGGAAATTGATAGAGATTCTATAAATGACAAGGAAGTTTGGAACAAAATTTATAAATCTTATTTCGAAACTTATGGGCTTTCAACTCATTTAAGAAATCACACGGTAAAAACTCAATTAGACACTTGGGAATTCGATAAGGCTTGGAAAAATGGCGTTTGGAATTGTTTTGAAACTATATCTTTTGATCTTGTTAAAAGCGAAGCTATAAAAGATAAAGTCTATAAATGGAGTGGAAAGATTAATGAATTACAAACATCTAAAGAGCCTATTCATGTTTTTCTGCTTTCTAAATTCCCAGAGGGACACCGAGAATTGGAAAGCTTTATTAAAAGAAAGCTTGGAAAAATTAAATTTTCGAATGATGTCACTATTGAATTAGTTTCAGAAAATAATGTCGAAAAATTTGCTAAAAAACTCAAAAAGCAAATTGAAGAACACACTGATTAATTCTTCCTTAATTATTATTGTAATAATTTAAGGGTCTCTTTAGTTTATTACCAACTGATAAACATAGGTGCTTGCCTTGATGAAGTACATGAACTAATGTTACAAAAAGAATAGTCCTTGATGGTTGATTGCTTCTTTTAAAAAAAAGAACCCACCTATAGAAATAAGCAGGTTTCAGTTTATGTTAAGTAACCGTCCAAGCTATTAAATAAAAATCACGTTAGCCCGCTCCTGTTCTTAGTTGGAGCATTTGATGTTAACTGCACCCCATGCTATTTCCACAATTCAAGCATTTATAACAGGTACCGCTTCTTATAGTAATGTGCCCGCAGGTATTGCATGCCGGTGCATCGCTTTGCATGTTTTTTGCCGCTGCATTTACCATATTCATACTGGCCTCTGCTTTTGCAGTTGCAGATTTTATTGCTCTTGATGGCTCGGCCTCTCCTGTTCTGGGTTTACCTGCTACAATTCTAACCTCGCTTAACTCAGGTGTTTTTTTTTCGTATTCTAAAGAAGTAGGTATTTCATCCCAGTCGTCTGTTCCGGTATTCATTACCTCCGGTTTATCAAGCACATGTACTAAATCTGTTCTTCCCAGGTATTCATAAGCCAGTGCACGGAAAATAAAATCAACAATAGAAGTGGTGGTTTTAATATTTGGATGATCCACCATTCCGCAGGGTTCAAAACGGGTAAAAACAAATTTCTCAACAAACTCTTCTAACGGTACTCCATATTGCAAGCCAATTGAAATTGAAATAGCAAAACAATTAAGCATACTTCTCATGGTAGCTCCTTCTTTGGCCATATCAATAAAAATTTCTCCTACTGTTCCATCTCCATATTCCCCTGTACGAAGGAAAAGTGCCTGCCCATTAATTTTTGCTTTTTGCGTAAAACCCCTGCGTTTAGCCGGTAAGGTTCTACGTTCTACAATGGTTGCCAGTTCTCTTTTTAATTTAGTATCGGGCGATGATTGTACACGTTTTTGAACCTCCATCAACAGTTCCTCTACCGTTAGCTTGCCCATATCCACAATATTAGATTGAGCAATAGCCTCCGCAGTTTTTGCAGCCGTTGCCTCCTCCGATTCTACATCAGCTTTTTTCTTTTTATCACTTTTATTGCTTAATGGCTGAGATAACTTAGACCCATCACGGTAAAGGGCACATGCCTTTAAGCCAAGTTGCCAACTCATTAAATAAGAATCAGAAATTTCTTCTATGGTTGCTTCATTTGGAAGATTAATCGTTTTGGAAATAGCGCCGCTCAAAAAAGGTTGCGCCGCTGCCATCATACGTATATGCCCATGCGCATGAATGAAACGCTCGCCTTTCTTTCCGCATTTGTTAGCACAGTCGAATACAGACAAGTGCTCGTTTTTTAATAAGGGGGCTCCTTCAATAGTCATGGTGCCGCAAACATAATCGTTCGCTGCCTCTATTGCTTCATCAGAAAAACCTAAAGCTTCCAATAAACTCCATTCAAAATTAAAATACTGCTCTGGTTGAAATCCAAGACGCTTAAGGCATTCTTCACCAAGGTTATAAACATTGAACACAAAACCAATTTCGAAAGCAGCACCCACTGCAGTATCTAGTTTTTTAATCTCGTCTGCCAAAAATCCTTTTTCGCTTAATGATTGATGATTGATATGAGGTGCGCCGGCAAAGCTTCCACTTCCTACTGCGTATTTAATTATTGCATCACTTTCTTTATTAGTATATCCAAGATTTTTAAGTGCTGCGGGTACTGATTGATTGATAATTTTAAAATAGCCACCACCGCTCAGCTTTTTGAATTTCACCAAAGCAAAATCTGGTTCTACACCTGTTGTATCACAATCCATTACTAATCCAATGGTGCCGGTTGGAGCAATAACGGTTGTTTGTGCGTTACGATACCCAAATTTTTCACCTAATTGCACGGCATCATCCCAGGCCTTGGTAGCAGCTTTCAATAAATAGTCGGGACAATATTTTGCTTTTATTCCCTGGGGCTTTACACTTAATTTTTCATACTCATCTGCGTCGTATGCTGCTAACCGGTGGTTTCGCATTACCCGCATCATATCTTCTTTGTTCTCCTCATAACGGGCAAAGGGTCCTAGAAAAGAGGCTAATTCGGCGGAGGTTTTATAGGTAATGCCCGTCATGATTGCGGTGAGAGCTCCTGCAATTCCTCTTGATTCTTCACTGTCATAAGCAATACCCAATACCATCAACATACTTCCAAGATTGGCATAACCTAATCCCAATGTTCTGTAATCATACGATAGCTGTGCAACTTCTTTGGAAGGAAATTGCGCCATCAATACCGATATTTCGAGAACTACTGTCCATAGCCGACTAGTATATTCAAATCCTTCAACGTCGAAACTATTATTCTCTTCATTGAAAAATTTACGCAAGTTTACCGAAGCCAGGTTGCAGGCTGTATTATCAAGGAACATATATTCGCTGCAAGGATTGGAAGCGTTGATGCGACCTCCCTGCGGGCAAGTATGCCATTCATTAATGGTAGTGTCGTATTGTGTGCCGGGATCTGCACAACGCCAGGCTGCATAGGAAATCTGGTTCCATACTTCCCTGGCCGGTATTTTCTTTAACACACGTCCATCCATACGCGCTGTTAGTTCCCAGTCTTCATTCTTATCTAATTTCTCAAAAAAAGAATTTGGGATACGTACGGAGTTATTACTATTTTGACCGCTAACGGTACGATAAGCTTCTCCTTCATAATCGCTGGGATAACCCGCATTGATCAATGCTCCTACTTTCTTTTCTTCCTCCACTTTCCAATTAATAAAGTCGAGAATTTCTGGGTGATCCAGATCTAAACAAACCATTTTTGCAGCACGACGGGTTGTACCTCCACTTTTAATAGCACCCGCTGCACGATCACCAATTTTTAAAAAACTCATTAACCCGGAAGAAGTTCCACCACCACTTAATTTTTCAGTTTCACCACGTATTGACGAGAAGTTTGTTCCTACACCACTGCCGTACTTAAATATTCGAGCCTCCCGTACCCACAAATCCATAATACCGCCATCATTTACTAAATCATCTTTCACACTTAATATAAAACAGGCGTGCGGTTGCGGGCGTTCATAGGCAGAAGTAGATTTTTTTAACTCGCCATCTACAGCATCTACAAAATAATGACCCTGTGGTTTACCCTTTATACCATAGCTTTCGTATAAACCCGTATTAAACCATTGCGGACTGTTAGGAACGCAAGCCTGGTTTAAAATGCAATACACTAACTCTTCATAAAATACCCGGGCATCCTCACTACTTGCGAAATAACCATAACGTTCTCCCCATACCTTCCAGCAATTAGCCATACGATGTGCAACCTGCTTCACAGATGTTTCTCTACCCAATGTACCATCGGGCTGTGGTACTCCGGCTTTACGAAAATATTTTTGTGCAAGTATATCTGTAGCAATCTGGCTCCATTGTTTGGGAACTTCCACATTATTCATTTCAAATACAACTTCACCCGATGGATTTCGAATGACAGATGTTCTATAATCATATTCAAATTGATCGAACACATCAGTAGAATCTTTTGTAAATCGACGATTGAACTTCAAGCCCTGGGTAGACTGCTTTTTATTTGCCATGAAGATGTTGAGTTAGTACGTTAATTAAATAAATGGGGAAAACGAAAATATCTTTTGCAACTCATTTTTCCCAAGGCTAGATATGCACAGACTGTGGATAATAGATGTTGAAAAATTAGGGAAAGGCCGCTGCTCTTCAATTTGAGAATTGAAAAATAATTTTCACACTTTTTATGCAAAAAGAATTTTGGTTTTACTGATGAAATAAATTAGCATCCTAATCTCCAATACTAATTTTTGTTATTTACGATAGAAACCACCTGTTACCTATTTCGAACACCCGGTTAGTGTGAGGTTCGATTTCATCTACTCAAAAAGATTATGGATATACTAACAAGCCGTTGAGTTCATTTAAATGAATGTTCGAATAATTAATTCCTTCAGGTTGAACGACAATCGCCAGATGGATGTTTCAATAATTTGTTGTTTTTTTGCTGTAATGATTAAGAGATTGTGTTTATTATTTCTAATTATTCTTTTGGCTCGTCATTCGATGAGCCAGGTTCAAAACCGTTTTGCTGCCTGGGTTGGTTCAACAAATTCTTTATTACTTAACAAGAAATGGGGATTACAACTAGACCTATCTTTTCGTTCTAACGATCAGGTAAAAAATTTTCAAACAATCATTATTCGTCCAGGAATTAGTTACCATTTCAATAAAACGGTAACTGCATTTATAGGTTACAGCAATAATATCAACCGTACCATTATTGGAGAGGTAAGCGGCTATCCTACTGAGCACCAGGTGTGGGAACAACTTTTTATAAGACACCGATCTTTTAAGAGGCTTCATACACTTCACCGACCTCTACTCGAAGAAAGATTTATCAGTAACCCGGTGTTAGAAAACAATGAAATTAAAACTGCCGGTCGCTCCTTTGCTGTTCGCTTTCGATATCTGTTCCGAAATATGTTGCCTTTTTCAAACAAAGAAGTTTTTACAAAAGGAGCCTATATGTTTGCCTCCCAGGAACTTTTTTTGATTGTTGTAAATAAAGAGAACCTTAACGGTAAAATATTTGACCAGTTTCGCTCTGTTACAGGCTTTGGATATCGATTTTCACCCAAATGGGACATCGAGGCCGGTTATCTTTATCGTGATCTTGCAACCCGTTCAAGTGCTCATTTTCATGATCATATCATTCAAATGAGTTCTTTTATTCGTTTATAAATAGAGACAAAAGCAAGGGTTTGAAAAAGTTTTTGCATTTTTGCAGATAATCAATTGCCGGGGCATGAAGAACAGTATTTATCAATCATTGGTACAAAAGAAGATAAAAGGAGAAAAATCCTTTGCGGTATTGATCGATCCCGACAAAGTGACCCCCGCTTCTATAGATGAGTTAATGGAATTGGTTAATGAAGCCAGGGTTGATTATCTATTGGTAGGCGGCAGTTTAGTGATCAGTAACAGGCTCGATGAAGTGGTGGTTCAAATAAAGAAAACAAGTTCGATCCCGATCATCCTCTTTCCGGGAAGCCCTTCTCAAATAACTCCCAATGCCGATGCTCTATTATACCTGTCATTAATCTCAGGAAGAAATCCGGAATTACTGATAGGCCAACACGTGATATCCGCTGCGGCTGTAAAACAAAGTGGACTGGAAATTATGAGCACCGGGTATATGGTAATAGATGGAGGTGCTCCTACAACCGTATCTTATATTAGTAATGCCGCGCCGATTCCGGCTGATAAAAATGAAATTGCGATGTGTACGGCTATGGCGGGTGAAATGCTGGGCATGAAATTAATTTATATGGATTCGGGTAGCGGTGCAAGAAGGCCTATTTCTGAAA
>JANNEK010000225.1:0-23403 GCA_031378605.1 Chitinophagaceae bacterium
TAGCCGTAAAAAAAGTTCGGGATGTTTCGCATTACAGTAAGGAGTTTATTGATACCATTTTCAATCGCCATCATTTTGCTGCAGTAGTATCTATCTTTATTGCATTTATTTTCCTGGTATTGGTTGGGTTTCTGCTCGACAATCGTTTTTTTCAATTACCTGCCGCTGCAGGAACAACTATTTTCTTTGCGATTTTAATTGCTGTATCAGGAGCATTTTCGTATTTCCTTCAAACATGGAGTATCCCATTTATTATTGGATTGTTTTTAGTGCTGAATATTTTATATAAATATGAGATTATTGATTCCAGTAACAAAGCCTATGGCCTTAATTATACAAACAAAAGTGAACGGCCAGTCTATAATAAAGAGTCGTTGAATGCACTTTGTACCGACGCGAAAATGGAACAGGATAAAAAAAACATGATTACTATTCTGGAAGCCTGGAAAAAAAAGCAAAAAGAAGATAAACCGCTTTTGTTTATTATCAATACAAGCGGCGGTGGAAGTCGAAGTGCTACATTTACGATGAATGTATTGCAGCGGTTAGATAGTTTAACGAATGGCACGATCATGCAAAAAACCTTTTTAATTACCGGAGCATCTGGTGGAATGCTGGGAGCAGCCTATTTCCGGGAACTGGACAGGCTTCGAACAATCGGGCAGCCTGTTAATCCGCGCAACCGGAAATATGTAAGCGATATTGCGGGCGACTTACTGAACCCGTTGTTTTCCTCTTTTGTTGCCCGCGATCTTGCATCACCGGCTCAAAAATTTAAAGTAGGTAAGTATCAATATTTAAAAGACAGGGGTTATGCTTTTGAACAAAAATTGAATGATAATACCAGGGGGTTATTAAATAAGCAATTGGGAGATTTGTTTGACGACGAAAAAAATGCCCGAATTCCTATGATGATTTTTAATTCTGTAATAACCCGCGATGGAAGAAAACTAATAATTGGCACGCAACCGCTTCGTTTTTTGATGAAACCATTTTTAGATACTACACAAACAGGAAGCGTAGATCCCGATGGATTGGATTACCAATCGTTTTTTGTTAAGCAAGATCCTATGAATCTGCGCTTACTAACAGCGATGCGCATGAACGCTACTTTCCCTTATGTATTACCCAATGTTTGGTTACCAACAAAACCAGTAGTAGATGTAATGGATGCAGGATTGAGAGATAATTTTGGACAGGAAACAGCTATCCGTTTTATACAGGTGTTTAATGAATGGATAAAAGAAAATACAGGTGGAGTAGTATTGCTGCAAATTCGCGACCGGAAAACTGGCGGATGGGAAAACCCCTTTGAAGCGAATAGCGTTTCAGAAATTGCCACCCGGCCTTTATTGTTATTACAGTATAATTGGTACAAAATGCAGGAGTATACACAAAACGATATGCTTAGTTTAACGCAACAGTTTATGGGCAAACGTATTTATAAATTTACTTTTCAATATTATCCCAGAAAAGAAGAAGCAAAAGCAGCATTGAATTTTCATTTAACCAAATTGGAAAAACAGGATATTGCGGAGGCATTGGAAAGCGAAAATAATTCAACCGCCTTTTTTCAATTACAAAAATTAACTAAGAAAGTAAAAGATACGGCTGTTACCAGCCATGAATAAGTTTAAAATGATTTGGTAGTATTTTAATAGATAATTCTACAATAGTTTCGCGCGGCTCTCCATCAATATGTAATGGTGCTTCCTGCAGATTTTTTATACGTAATTCTGTTGTTTGAAAATAAATTATAGGCGAGTGAAGCGTGTTTTCAATTTTTCTTAGTTGCCCTGATAATACCTGCCTCATTACTGTAAATAGCAGTAAAGGCTTGGCTATTTTTTTTACAATTACTACATCTAACAAACCGTCTGATAATAATGCCTTTGGGGCAATGGTAAAATTATTTCCAAATTGATTGCTGTTGGCGATACTAATTAAAAATGCATCTGCAGAAAAAGAAAGTTTATTTGCTTCTATGAGAAAAGAAAAAGCTTTGGCCAAAAAAAAGTTTTTAGTAGTAAGTGAAGCATAGGTAGCCAATCCTCTTTTGGGATGTTTAGCAAACTCATGGGCAACAGTTGCGTCAAATCCAAGTCCGCAAAGCATACACGCAAATTGTTTATTTACCAGAAAGGCGTCAATATACCGAGGGGTTCCATCAAAAAGAATATCGATTGCTTTGTCACTATTTCGCGGAATACCTGCACAAAGTGCCAATCCATTGCCCGAACCCATGGGAATGATACCAAAGTTCATGTTGGTATGGGCCAAAGAGTTTACTACCTGGTTTACCGAACCATCGCCACCACAAATGGCTATTTTCGTTATCCCTTCTTCTTGTAGTTTCGCCTCTAAAAATGTATAATCTCCATCGGCTACAGTCGGTAATATTTCAAAATCAATTTTTCGTTGATTGGTTTTTTTAATGATAAGTTTCATCAATTCATCCTTACCCCTTGTACCAGATATAGGGTTAATTAAAAAAATAATTTTACGATTCACCACTATTTTTCTCGTTTATTTATTTATTCATACTAATTTCCAAAAATAAACTAAACCTGAATGGAAATAACTGCTTTACAAAAGCAAGACTGGGGAACTTTTAAAAAAGCGACCTTTCGTTTTTTTTGTTGCTTTTTCATTATCTATCTTTTTCCCTTTCCCATTGATTCTATTCCATTTTTAAGTAGCCTGCTTGATGGGCACGCCACAGTTTCCGAATGGTATGCTGCGCCATTTGAAGCGTATACCAATGGTTGGCACAAGTTTATTCCCTGGGTGGGTAAAAATATAATAGGACTTAAAACACCCATCACCATATTTACCAATGGTAGCGGCGATACAACCTACGATTATGTACTTCTTTTCACCCATTTTAGTTGTTCAATTTTTGCATGTATCGTATGGACGATACTCGATCGTAAGCGAAAATCGTATAACCAGGCTATTTACTGGTTGCGGGTATTGGTACGTTATTACCTGGCTTCGGCAATGATAGGATATGGAATGGTTAAGGTGTTTCATCTTCAAATGCCGTTCCCCTATTTGTCTCAATTGGTGCAAACTTTCGGTGATAAATCACCTATGGGGCTTGCCTGGTCATTTATCGGTTATTCAAAGGCGTATAGTGCCTATACAGGCTGGGCAGAAGTGGTTGGAGGTTTATTGTTGTTATTCAGACGTACCACACTGTTAGGATCGCTGGTTGTTTTTATTGTAACCCTGAACATTGCAATGATCAATTACTGTTACGATGTTCCCGTAAAATTGTATTCTTCCGTGTTATTATTAATGGCCCTGTTTTTAATGGCACCCGATGTCAAAAGAGTATTTAATGTTTTACTGGGTAAGGGTACAGTGGAAAAAATTTCTTTTCCATCAATGCTGAAATCAACTAAAACGAAAATAGCCTGGTTGATTATAAAGGCCATGTTTATTATTTCTTTACTTTATTCAACCATTAGTGGGGCAATTAGCAGCCAGAAACAATATGGTGATTTACGTAAGCTTCCTCCATTGTATGGCATTTACAATACAGAAACGGTAATTCGTAATAACGATACGATTCTTCCACTTGGTACAGACAGTACCCGATGGAAACAATTAATTATTCAATTTGAAAATAATGCCCAGGTAAAAATGATGAATGACAGCCTGAAATATTATAATTTCATAGTAAACGATTCTCTTAAAAATATTCTGATGTATTCTTATGCCGATACTGCTAATAAATCAACGCTGTTTTACCAAAAAGATTCAACAAGTCTGATAATTACCGGATTAATGGGGAAAGATTCTGTACAAATGAAGTTTAAAAAATTCGATATTAATAAATTTCGTTTAGTAAACAGGGGTTTCCATTGGGTCAACGAATATCCTTATAACAGATAATCAATAATTCGAAAAGATTGTATACCGATCGCTTAACGTTGATAATTTATTTTTAATCGTTTGCCAGTTACATCGACATAGTAACCACTGGCAGATAAAGTAGTAAAAATGTATATTGTTTTCTTAAATTTGCCTCAAATCTTTTATTTTAGCGTATCAAATATTCCTAACTACTTAAAACAACACTCGATGAGACAAAAAAAAATTACCTCCCTGCTTTTTTTGGTAGCAGCGCTGCTGGTTACCATTCCCTCATTTGCCCGGCTCGACTTTTTAGTCGTGGTACCTGCTTCCGTTCCGGTAAAAGTAACGGAAACAATTAATGAAAATAACTGGAGCGATCAATACAAAGCAAATCCAGATATCAAAACATTGTCTCCGGAAATGATTAAAATGGGACTTACACAATTTTTGAGCCTTACTCCATCAAAATACAAAGCACTTACCGGTAAAAGGCTTGGACTAAAAAAATCCATTGAGTTAAGAGTTGCCCAGAAATTTTTGAAAAAGAAAATGGGAAAGGCCGCAGATATTTCCAAAGGCGTTTATATTCTTTTAGCAATTATTGGTTTGGGTTGGTTAGCAATGGCATTGTTAGACGATTGGCAAGGTAATGATTGGTGGATAAGTCTTATTGGTTATTTCTTATGCTGGTTGCCAGGTCTTATCTATTCATTGGTTAAAATGAAAAAATATTATAGTTAATCATTAGGTAGTACGCAGTTTAATTTTTTAGTCAGTGATAAAATCAACCGAGTCCATTGGAATATTAAAAAGAAAGACTATTACCTGGCTCTGGTTGATTTTATTGTTATCGGTACCTATCGTTTTATGGATTTTGCCTGCTGGTTTTTTTGATAATAGCAAGGTAGAATTATGTCCATCAAAACTATTCTTCGATGTTGAATGTTTTGGTTGCGGAATGACAAGAGCTGTTATGCATCTTCATCATGCTGAATTCGATGATGCTGTTTATTTTAATCGGGGCAGCTTAGTGATTTACCCGGCACTTGTGTTAGTTTGGTTTATTTGGGCTTATAGATCGACCCAAAAAATTGGTATTATAAAAAGAAAAAACACTGTTACAGGTAGTTAAGAAAATAGTAACAAATTAGAAGAGGTTGTCTCCAAAAGTATTTTAAATATTTTTTTCTCGCAACGCCTGATCTTCAATATTTTCTTCTTTGCGTCATAGCGCCTTTGCGAAATTTTATCGTCTTTTGCGACAGCCTCTTTTATTACTGGTATTGTTGATAGTGGTGAAAACAACGAGTTTTATGTTATGTATAGATTAATGTATATCCATACACATAAAAAAAATAGTTTTGGTTTATAAAACAACTTCGCGCTTTCGCGGCAAAAGATAACCGCAAAGTCGCAGAGAATAGTACTGTATCTTTCTATAGCAAAAAAGTAATAGAGATATTTCTTAAAACAACTTCGCGCTTTCATGGCAAAAGATAACCGCGGAGGCGCTAAGTCGCAGAGAAGAATACTGCCTCTTTCTACAGCAAAAAAATTAGCGAGCTGCCTGCTATAAGAGTGTACTACTCTAAAAAAAAGAATAGAGATACTTCTTAAAACAACTTCGCGCTTTCGTGGCAACCTGCTTTTAGCTGCTAAGCGTCCTGAGAAAATATACCACGAAGGTGGCCATCTTGATTTTGAAAAGAGTTTTGAATCTCTTTACAGTAAAAAATAATTACTGTAGAATAGGTTTTACTTAAAACCAGAAAAAATATAAATGTACTGCTGATTTATTAATCAATAAGTTCAATAGTACAAAGGTGAAAGCGGCGAATACGAATAGCAGCAGCCATACCAGTATCCAAGGGCCTCGTCCAGGTATAAATATTCAACCTCCTTCGGCTCCACAATATTTTCATCATGTCTTTATTATAAAATTGCAACAATGTAATACTGTCTTGCTGCATCACAATGGTAGAAGTAGTATCTATAAGAGCAAGGGTACGTACCCAACCTTTCATGGTCTTATCATTGCCATTAGAATAATCTAGTTTAAAAATATTATTATTAGATAAGTCACTTTTCTTTACCTGTATTTTATTTTTTACAGAATCTTCCTCACCTTTTCCAGTTAAGATGACCTTTTTATTTAAAATTACTTTCCAACTCGGAGCATCTTGAGAATGGGCCAGTGAATGCAGGATGCAAAATGAAATAAAAAAAAGTAGCCTGTAAATCATATATTCTTTTATTGGTTAGAAGTTTTTATTGTTTTAATAGTTGCATCAAGATATAGACTTTAAGTAATAGAAAATCCTAAAATTTGGGAGAGGGTCAATAAAGAGCGACAATCGTATTACTGTTGGACCTATTGCAATTAATGGTTGGTTCTTTCCATTATTTCCTCCTGTTGCTACCATTTTATCAATGCACTTGCCCAGGTAAACCCACTTCCAAATGCAGCCAGGCAAACAAGATCATTCTCTTTAATTTTTCCTTCCTCCCAAGCCTCACACAATGCAATCGGTACAGACGCTGCTGTTGTATTGCCGTATTTTTGAATATTATTAAATAACTGGTCATCGCGCAATTTTAATTTTTGTTGAACAAACTGAGCAATTCTAAGGTTAGCCTGATGCGGTATCAACACACTTATATCGGAAGGGGTATATCCATTGGTATTTAATGATTCCAAAATGACCTCCGGAAATTTAATGATGGCTTTTTTAAAAACTGATTGCCCATCCATTGTTGGAAAAACCTGTTCCTTATCAATCATAGCATGACTAAAAAACATTTGCCCGATCTCCGCTTCTTCAAAATCTGCCAGCGGTTGTTCCATCCAGTGATTGGCATGTGTGCCCGGGTTAAACATTGCTAATAGTTCCGCAGCCTCTCCATCGCTATGTAAATGTGTACTAAGTATTCCTTTATTTTGATCTTCAGTTGCCTGCAATACAACAGCACCAGCCCCATCTCCAAAAATTACGCTTACATTTCTTCCTTTAGTGCTAAAGTCTAAACCAAATGAGTGTTTTTCACTTCCAACCACCAAAATATTTTTATACATACCAGTTTTAATAAATTGATCGGCTACACTTAATGCATATAAAAAACCACTGCATTGATTGCGTACATCGAGCGCGCCAATTTCTTTCATCTTTAATGCTCTTTGTAAAAGCACACCGCAGCCCGGGAAATAATAATCAGGGGAAAGGGTTGCAAAAACAATGAAGTCTATATCCTGTGGAGTAATTCCTGCGCGATTAATTGCAATTGTAGCGGCCTCAATTGCCATAGTGGTGGTGGTTTCGCCAGTTCGCTCTGCATACCTTCTTTCTTTAATCCCTGTTCTTTCCTGGATCCACTCATCACTGGTATCCATATATTTTACCAGGTCAAAGTTGGTAACTACCTGTTGAGGCAAATATTTTCCAATGCCGGCAATTTTGGAGTGAAACATATAGCAATAGGTTTTATCGAGTCAAGGTAAAGAAAATAATGATTGATAAGGAAATGAAACTATTTCATGCTGTACCTTTTAACAGGAATCGATAAAAAAAGTTGAATAAAGTGGCTTGGATAAGATTTGAAGAATCAGTACCATTACTATTGAATGTTAAATCATACTCTTTCAATACATGGTTACTTCACAGAAAGTTTTAAAACTTCTACCATAAATTTTTCAATAGCGCGTTCTACTCCTTCCGTATCGTTCGACTTAATGGGGGAGCCGATAACATGATCGCCAGTATTAGGCATGGCGATACTTCTCTTAAATGAGGGATCTGTTTTCAATTGTTCAAACATTTCTTTCATGGCAGTTATTTTCACCACACTGTCCTGGTGTACCTCATCTTTATAATAGTAAAGCATTAAAGAAGGCTGGGTAATTTTGCTAAACGTTTCTTTAGTCATAGCCGTTTCAAGCATTTCCTCGAGGGCCACCACAGACTCGAGCCGGTAATGAGCGTACCAATATTTTTTATAAATATCACGTTGATCATCGGAATCAATATATCTTGAACCTTTAACGATGGTAGCTATTTGTAATCCCCAGGGATTATTCAACAACCAGGCATTTTTATCATTTATCGCAATATTAGGCGACAATAATATCAACGCATGCACATCATTTGGAAAAGCTGCTGCTAACTGTAATGCATTGGAGCCACCCGTTGAAGTTCCCATCAGTATAACCTTGTTGCCTAGTTGTTTGCCAATGGCAAGCGCCTGTTTTACAGATTCCCAGTATTTATCAACTGATAATTTTCTCATCGCATCTACTGTATCAATGCCGTGATCTGCAAGCCGTGATAAGAATAAGTTACAACCAAATTTTTTCGCAATATTGCGGTGAATGGGATCGCCTTCTTCCTGTGAGGCAGAAAAGCCATGCAGGTACACAATGGCGTATTCAGTTTTGTTTTGAATAGAATCATTGAACCAAACGATTCTTGCTTCATTATCTGGCTTTACCTTATGAGCAGATTCCTGCATGGTAATATAATCTTCCAATTTTGAAGACGAATCTGGAACAGCAGGCATATCTTTTTTATAAATAGGCGTTGGAGGTTTGGGCCCGAGCAGGTAGCCAATTATTAAAAACAAAGGAATGATAAACCAACGTTTCTTTCTATTCATGAATTTAAGTTAAGTAGCAGAATAATTATTTCGGCCGCTCAATATAGGTATAGGAGTTTAGATTTCTTAAACAAATGAAGATAAATATCTTTTGTGTACTTAATTATACCAGTTTTAAAAATGATTTATACCTAATATTGTTTAACTAAAACCAAAATAGTATGCCTGTTACTCAACGATTTCCTGCACTTGATATTTTCAGGGGAATGACGATCTGCTTTATGATTATTGTAAACAGTTCAGGTAACTGGGCTACAACGTTTGCCCCTTTAGTACACGCTCAATGGCATGGATTTACTCCCACTGATCTCGTATTTCCTTCCTTTCTTTTTGCCGTAGGGAACGCGATGAGTTTTGTAATGATGAAATGGGCAGGTATGCCACCATCTCAGGTATTATGGAAGATATTAAAAAGAACTGCATTGATTTTTTTGTTAGGCTATTTAATGTATTGGTTCCCTTTTGTTGAAGCCGCTCAAGATGGAGCTTGGCAATTAAAGTCAATTAGCGGAACGAGAATTCTGGGTGTTTTGCAACGGATAGCCTTATGTTACGGTATTGCTTCTTTGATGGTTTATTATTTAAAACCTAAATGGATATTAGTTGGCACCATCTTACTATTAGTGGGGTATAAATTTATTATGGATGGCTTTGGGGATTTTTCGTTGGAAGGAAATGCTGGCTTAAAGCTGGATAAATGGTTAATGGGAGATAATCATTTATATCATGGAGAAGGAATTGCATTTGACCCAGAGGGATGGTTAAGCACCTTGCCTGCCATTGCAAATGTTATAGTTGGATTTTATACAGGAAAGTATATTCAGCAAAAAGGAAAATCGTATGAAGGTTTAGTGCATCTATTGATTGCAGGATTAATATTTATGTTTTTAGCTTATTGCTGGAATAGTAGTTTTCCGGTGAATAAAAAATTATGGACAAGCTCTTTTGTATTACTTACAGTAGGGCTGGATTTAATAATTCTTGCCGGTATTATTTATGTGGTAGAATTTTTACATCAAACAAAGTGGACATTTTTTTTCCAGGTATTTGGAAAAAATCCATTATTTATTTACTTACTAAGTGAAATTGGCGTTACTATTTTATCAATAATACCTATTGGTAATTTATCCTTATATAATTGGTTGTATCAGCATGTTTTTAGTATTACAGGGGCCTATACCGGTGCTTTTCTTTTTGCTTTATGGTGGATGCTTACTTGCTGGCTTGCAGGATGGTGGATGGATAAAAAGCGTATTTATGTAAGGGTTTAATTTCTTTAGTACTCTTGGAGGTTTCGAACTTCCAGGGGTTTCGAACTCCCCCAGGTTGCAAACCTCCCGGAGTTCGCTACCGGTTAATGCGAAAACAATTTAGCCTGATAACATAATTATCACAATCTTTCCCTTGCCTCTCCGTTGTTTTAGCGTACCTTTGCGCCTCGAAAAACGGTGGTTCGCTACCAGTTGTTAGTGAACTTCTATTTTGGAGATTTCCAACAGCTAACAGCTTGCCGCCAAAAGCTTTACACATGAACATCCGCAACATTGCTATCATCGCACACGTAGACCATGGAAAAACAACCCTGGTAGATAAAATATTACATACCACAAAAGTATTCCGCGAAAATCAGGATACAGGTGATTTGATAATGGACAGCAACGACCTTGAAAGAGAAAGAGGTATCACCATTTTTAGTAAAAATGCTGCTGTTATTTATAAAGGCGTTAAGATTAATGTTATTGATACTCCTGGCCACGCCGACTTTGGTGGAGAAGTAGAACGCGTTTTGAAAATGGCGGATAGTGTGTTACTATTGGTGGATGCTTTTGAGGGTCCTATGCCTCAAACCCGATTTGTTTTGCAAAAAGCACTTCAATTGAACCTAAGGCCTATTGTTATTATCAACAAAGTTGATAAGCCAAACTGCAGGCCCGATGAAGTGCATGACGCAATCTTTGAATTATTTTTTAACCTGGATGCATCTGAAGAGCAATTGGATTTTCCTACGTTTTATGGTAGCGGTAAAAATGGTTGGTTCAACGATTCATTAACTCAGATTGATAATATTAATCCTTTGCTGGATGGCATTTTAAAATATGTTCCGGAACCGAAAGTAGCTGAGGGCCCGTTGCAAATGCAAATTACTTCACTCGATTATTCTTCCTTCTTAGGTAGAATTGCTGTTGGCAAAGTTGCCCGTGGTTCAATTAAAGAAAACCAACAATTAGTATTAATGCAGGCTGATGGAAGCATTAAAAAAACAAAAGTGAAAGAGTTATATGTGTTTGAAGGAATGGGGAAAAAGAAAGTTACTGAAGTATTGGCCGGCGATCTTTGCGCAGTAGTAGGAATTGAAGGTTTTAATATTGGAGATACGTTGGCAGATGCAGAAAACCCCGAAGCATTACCGGTAATTAGTGTAGATGAGCCTACCATGAATATGTTGTTCTCTGTCAACAATTCTCCTTTCTTTGGAAGGGATGGTAAGTTTGTAACAAGCCGTCACCTCCGCGATCGTTTGATGAAAGAAACAGAAAAAAATCTGGCATTAAAAGTTGAAGATAGTGATGAGGGTGATAGTTTAATGGTATATGGTCGTGGTATTTTGCATTTAGGAATTTTGATTGAAACGATGCGCCGCGAAGGGTACGAGTTAACCGTTGGTCAACCACAGGTAATCGTTAAAGAAATTGACGGTAAAAAATGTGAGCCGTATGAGGTATTGGTTGTGGATGTGCCACAGGAATTTGCCAGTAAAGTAATTGACCTGGTAACCCGCCGTAAAGGAGAAATGCTGGTAATGGAAACCAAGGGTTCTATGCAGCATCTCGAATTTGAAATTCCTTCAAGGGGTTTGATCGGGTTACGTACTCAAATGCTAACTTCTACCACCGGTGAAGCGGTTATGGCACACCGTTTTAGTGAATATAAACCCTGGAAAGGCCCTATTCCCGGAAGAAGTAACGGAGTATTACTTTCTAAGAATCAGGAAAAAACAACCGGGTATTCGATTGATAAATTACATGATCGCGGAACTTTCTTTGTAGATCCGGGTGAAGAAGTTTATGCAGGGCAAATCATCGCAGAAAATATTAAACCCGGCGATTTAGTAGTAAATGCTACTGAACCAAAGAAACTAACTAACCATCGGGCAAGTGGTAGTGACGATGCTACTAAAATATCACCAAAAACATTGCTGTCGCTGGAGGAATGTATGGAATATATTCAGCAGGATGAGTGTATTGAGGTTACTCCGAATTTTATACGCATGCGTAAAGTAATTTTAAATGAGGATGATCGAAAAAAAGTGGCAAAGAAAATGGAAACCGCATAAATTGATAAAATAATATCTGTTAAAAGCCGCTGAAATTATCCAGCGGCTTTTTTTTATGCCTATACGAACGCAGAAAACAGATCGTTTTCTTTCGACAATTATTATTTTGTATTGAAGGTTGGCAAAGATACTTATGAACGATGCCATTAAAGTTTGACATGGCTGAACAAAAACTACGATGTTTCGTTGTATTTTTGTATCAAATAAGGGGATAATGAAAAAGTGTTTTCGGATAATCATCTTAACCATTGGTGTATCTTTTTTGGCGCCAACTTTTTCTGAAGCGCAATGTTCTATATGTACCAGAACTGCTCAGCAAATGGGCGAAAAACCCGCAAAGGCGCTGAATGGAGCTATTATTTATCTTGCAGCAGCACCCATTTTAATCATGGGCTTTATTGGTTATCGGTGGTGGAAACACAACAGGTAATCATCAGCACAGAACTTCTAAAATTCCTTCTTCGAAACGCAGGTACATTTCCTAACTTAGGTACTTTAAAACTACCTGCTCATGTATAGACTATTTTTCTTCTTACTTCTTTTCCCTTCCGTTCTCTCTGCACAGAAATTACCAACCATTGAAGAAAAAACGAAAGAACTAAAAAAGCAAGATGGTTTTGTTCCTTTTTATTGGGATGAAAATGCTGGAAAACTATGGTTGGAAATCGACAAAGTAGATACTGAATTATTATATGTGCTATCCTTGCCTGCCGGATTGGGATCGAATGATATTGGGTTGGACAGGGGGCTGCTGGGCGGTGGCCGTATTGTTAAGTTTACGAAAGTGGGCCGTAAAATTTTGATGATTCAGCCAAATTATAATTATCGCGCTGTAACGGAAGATCCGGCAGAACGTAGAGCCGTTGAACAATCATTTGCACAATCTGTACTATGGGGTTTTACCGCAGAGGCTGAATCAGGAACAAAAATTTTAGTAGATGCAACTGATTTTATTTTGCGCGATGCTATGCAAGCTGCAAACCGATTACGTCGTGGCGCACAGGGCAATTATTTATTTGATAAAACAAGAAGCGCAATTTTTCTGCCACGTACCAAAAACTTTCCACTTAATACAGAAATAGAAGCTACCATTACACTTACCAGTAACGACGGAAGCAGCGGTGCATTTGTGCAATCGGTAACCCCAACTGCAGAAGCAATCACTCTTCGAATGCATCATTCATTTGTACAATTACCAGATAATAATTATAAACCTAGAGTATTTGATATTAGAAGTAGTTTTATTCCCACCTCATTTTACGATTATAGCACACCGGTATCTGAGCCTATTGAAAAATTTTATATTCTTCGGCATCGCCTGGAGAAAAAAAATCCTAATGCCGCTATCAGCGAGCCTGTAAAACCAATTATATATTACCTTGACAATGGGACCCCTGAACCCATCAGATCTGCCTTGCTTGAAGGAGCCGGATGGTGGAACCAGGCCTACGAAGCGGCTGGTTATAAAAATGCTTTCCAGGTGAAATTGTTACCCGATAGTGCCGACCCTATGGATGTACGTTATAATGTTATCAACTGGATACATCGTTCTACCCGTGGATGGAGTTATGGATCGTCGGTGGTTGATCCGCGGACAGGTGAAATTATTAAAGGCCATGTATCGTTAGGTTCTCTCAGAGTAAGACAGGATTATCTAATTGCCCAGGGTCTGCTAGCTCCTTTTGAAACGGGAATACCTGCCAACGATAAGATGCTAAAAATGGCACTTGAACGACTGAAACAATTATCTGCACATGAAGTCGGTCATACGCTTGGGTTAATGCATAACTATGCTTCCAGTGTTAATAATCGCGCCAGCGTAATGGACTATCCGCATCCGTTGGTTCAACTGAATGCATTCGGAGAGATCGATTTGACGAATGCCTATGATGATAAAATTGGTGAATGGGATAAAGTAGCGATTGCATGGGGTTACCAGGATTTCGCAAATGAAATAAATGAAAAGGAAGCATTAAATAAAATACTTACAGATGCTACAAAAAAGGGCCTGCAATTTATAAGTGATCGTGATGCCCGTGCACCGGGAGGAATGCATCCACAGGCACATTTATGGGATAATGGAACAAGTGCGTTGGATGAACTCAAAGAAGTTATGAAAGTGCGGGCAAAGGCATTGCAACATTTCAGCGAAAACAATATAAAACCTGGAATGCCCATGGCATTATTAGAAGATGCCTTAGTGCCCGTGTATTTTTATCATCGTTATCAAATTGAAGCCTTAACAAAATGGATTGGTGGTATGAATTACACTTATTCATTAAGGGGAGATGGTCAATTGATAACAGCACCCTTAACTAAACTTGAACAGTCATCGGCGCTGAAAGCAATTATAGACTGTATAAATCCTGATGTGCTGGAACTACCCGAGCGCATTGTTAAAATAATACCACCAAGGCCCGCAGGCTATGATTTTACCCGCGAGTTATTTAAAAAAAGAACCGGTTTTTCTTTTGATGCACTTTCTCCGGCAGAAACTGCCGTTGATCTGCCACTCTCTTTTTTATTTAACAGCGAACGATTAAGCAGGCTAGCCCAAAATGGCGCAACGGGTGGGTTTAGTATTTCAGATATGCTCAATCAATTGATAAACGCAACCTGGAAAATAAAAAAACTAGAAGGAACAAGGAAACTAATTCAACTGCAAACGGAACAGGTTTTACTTACCTATCTACTTGCTTCCTCTGTTGACGAAAATAATTCCTTCATTGCAAAAGCCGCCATTCAAAAAGCATTAGCTGATTTAAAAATATTTATTGAAAGGCAAAAGAAAACAACTACTGATAATTTATACGCCGGGCATTTAATGGTAGCACTGGAAAGAATGAAAGCTCCCGAAAAGGCAAAGCCGACGATGCACGCCCCAATTCCGCCTGGCGCGCCGATTGGATGCGATTGGTAACATCAGCCATTCTTTAGATAGAACCGGCGGTATGTTTTATTGTTGGATAATTAACCTGGTATTTTCTGAACAAATGAATAGAGATTAAATGAACCTTGCTTTAATTGAGATTCAATTTTTTCCTTCAACAATCGTTTATCAACACCTTTCATTCGCTTTGATTGAATAAGTTGATAAGCTCTTTCTGTTAACAACCATGCTTTTTGTTGCGGGTCCTGGTGTAATTGAAGGTTGGTGGAAATCGCCTGCCATAATTCTGTTATTCCCTTTTTTTGTGAAGCAACTGTTTTTATAACGGGTATTTCTTCCTTTTGTTTATTAAAAGCCGGCGCCAGCATCAATTGAAGATTTTTTACGAAAAGAGCTGATTCAGGTCGGTCGCTTTTGTTTACGACAAATACATCGGCTATTTCCATCAGTCCGGCTTTCATCGTTTGTACTTCATCACCGGCTTCGGGAACCAGCACTACTACCGTTGTATCTGCCAGGCCGGCAATTTCTATTTCACTTTGCCCAACACCAACAGTTTCTACAATTATATAATCAAAAACAGAAGCCTTTAATAATTCAGTAATCTCAATAATTTTTGGATGTAATCCTCCCAGCGATCCTCTTGTGGCTAGCGATCTAATAAAAACATTCGGATGATTGTACCATTCACTCATGCGTATGCGATCTCCTAACAATGAACCCAGGTTAAACGGAGAGGATGGATCAATACACAGAATAGCAACTTTCTTATTATTTTTCACTAATTCCTCAATAAGCGCATCTACAAGAGTGCTTTTGCCAGCACCGGGTGGTCCGGTAATTCCAATAACTGGTATTTGTTGAAGGGGCAACGACTGAAGTAGTTCTTCATAACCACTAATTTCATTTTCAACTAGTGAAATTCCACGGGCAATTGCTTTTTCTTCTCCCTGTTCAATTTGCTTTAACAAAGTAGACCACATGATCGACGTATAAAATAGTTACCGAATGTAATGTATGTTTATGAACTTTTTTAGTATAAACCTTTCCACGAATTGCACTAAAATAAGCGAACCCATTTTTTAAAGAACGCGATAATTACGAAAGTCAAACAAACGAACACCAGTCTTTTTTTCAAACCAATAAAGCAATCTTTCTTTGAAGGAAAATTTCTTTTTAGTGATATCCAGGTCTACCTGCCAGTTTTTTTCTGCCACGCGTTGCTGCATTACCAATGGATGTGTTCCATTAAATTTTTGCAATGAATCAAAATCAGAAAAATCAAAAACCTCCTGCGTATTGATAGTATCTTTCCATTGCTGCTGATCGCTCCAAAATTCAACCGTGTTTTTTTGCTTATTCAACATTTGCTTAGGGCTCTTTACCCAGCCATAATGATAGATTGCTGCATCTATTTGTTTTACCAGTAATTTTTTGCCATGTTTGCGAAAGCCTTGTGCATCTTTATAAGAAGAAATATTTTTATCGTTTCGAATTATTCTCACTTCTTTATGATACCATCTCCGGCTATCGCCTATATAATCATATGTACCGTAAAAATGTAAATAATTAAAGAGAAGCCCTTCTACATTCCTATCCTCTTTATATTTTTCAGCGGCTGCGCGTATAGCCGAATAGTATTGTTCGTGTACAACTTCATCGGCCTGTATATAAAAAGCCCAATCGCTGTCTGCAGAAATATGTTTAAAAGCCTTATTTGTTTCAACGGCTAATATTGAACCACCCGTTTTTATAGAAGGGTCCCAAACGGAATGTACAATTCTTATTTTAGGGGAAGAAATGCTTTCTATCAAAGATGCCGTATCATCATCACTATCACCCAAGGCAATAATCATTTCATCTACGACCGGTAAAATGGAAAGAATTGCTTCTTTGATTGGGTAATCATTTTTTATTGCATTCTTAATAATTGTAAAACCGGATATTTTCATTGATTATTTTTAAGGATTTCCAGTATACCTATCTGATCCGTTAGTGGTTCTGGTTGCTTTTGTATGAATTGTTTGTTGGAGGATGTGATCATTTTTGGAAAGTGCATTTCGATCTGCTTCCTTATGCCAAAGATGAAAAGCCACGCCTCTTAATTTGAAAAATACTCGTTTCAACCCGCTATTGTAAAAACGAAATACCAGGTCAGTATCTTCCCTGCCCCAACCCTTATACTCTTCGTTGTATCCATTTACGGATAAAAAATCTTTTTTCCAATAACTGATATTACAACCGCGAATATTATATGCATTGGTTGTTTTTATAAGAAAGGAAAGTAGCTTCCCTAATGTGGAAGAATGAATACCGTTGAATGAATTGCTGATTCCTCTTGTAAAAATACGAAGATGAATATTTTTTTTAAGGAGCGTTTTTTCGGATAGTACCTTATCTAGGATTACCCTGCTGCCGCCAATAAAATGACCCGCTTTTGCTGCATTGATATGATCGTTTACAAAACTTGGATGTAATATAAGATCGCCATCTACCTGTATAATATATTCGCTTTTTGCAGCTACAGTTGCTTTGTTGCGTATTTGAGCAAGTTTAAATCCTTCATCAGCATGCCAAATATGTTGGATAGGAACCATGGTTCTGGAACGGAAATGATCAATCATTTCTTTGGTAGCTGAGGTGGAGCCATCATCGGCAATAACAATTTCATCGGGCATTTTTTTCTGCTCCAAAACACTTAACAGGCATAATTCTAATGCCTCTGGCCAATTGTAAGTGGCAATTACCAATGACGTGGAAGGTGATGTTTGTTGCATCTGGATGCAAAGGTGCACAATGTAAGGCGGTGGAAAAAATTTACGCCTGCAATAGTTTGCCACTGTAAATTTGCGGATAAACCTGTTTTCGAAATTTAGCATGACTAATTTTATTCCCATATTTCCGCTAGGTATTGTAGTTTATCCAGGTGAAAAACTTCACCTTCATATTTTTGAACCCAGGTATAAACAATTAATTAGTGATTGTAAAGAAAGCGGTAAACCGTTTGGCATACCTACGGTAGTGAATAATAGAATGAATGAAATGGGAACACTGGTAGAATTAAAAGAAATCGTTCAAACCTATGATAATGGCGAAATGGATATCAGAACGGCTGGTTTAAAAATATTCAGGATCCTTGAAATCATTAAGGATGTTCCGGATAAATTATATGGAGGTGCTATTGTAAATTATCCGGATAATGAGGAAGAAGCGGGTAATTTGGAATTAATGCAAAAAGTAGTAAAGGGAGTAAAGCAACTGCACCGCTTATTAAACATTAGTAAAGATTTTAAAAAAACTGAAAGCGAATTGCGATCCTATGATGTGGCACATCATGCAGGACTTTCACTCGAAGAGGAATATGAATTTTTGGCTCTTTTAAAAGAACTTCAGCGCCAGGAATATTTAAAAAGACACCTGCAAAAAGTGTTACCTATGCTTATGGAAATGGAGCGCCTTAAAGAAAAAGTAAAACTCAATGGTCATTTTAGAAACCTATCTGCTTTTGATTTGGATGTGTAATTTCATTTTCGAAGGAGGACTCTATTTAATTTTTCAAATCGTTTTATTTTGGTTCAAACAACACTTTGTTTCGATTTTGGTAACACCCGGTTAAAATGTGCTGTATTTAATGGGCGTGAATTGCAGGAAGTAGTAGTAATGGAAAATGATAGTGCCGAAACAATTACCCAATTGGTTTCTACTTATAAACCCAGTAAGTCATTAATTTCTTCTGTAATTGAACACAATCAGGATGCAGAAATAATTCTTCATCAAACAACTAAATTCCATAAACTCAATCATCACTCGATAATTCCAATAACAACACCCGTTGGAAAACCTGAAACCATTGGAGCAGATCGGTTAGGCCTTGTAGTGGCGGCTGTTGATCTCTTTCCAAAAAAAAATAACCTGGTAATTGGATTAGGAACGGCAATAACCTACAATTTTATTAATAAATACCATGAGTTTTTAGGAGGTGGTATATCGCCGGGAATGGAAATGCGTTTCAAAAGCCTTCATCATTTTACTGCCTTATTGCCAATGGTAGAAAAAGACTGGAATTTTCCTCTGGTAGGTTATGATACAAGAACAAACATACTTAGTGGGGTAATATTGGGAATGGCCAAGGAAATTGATGGTATAATTGATGCATATGCTGAAAAGTATGGGAACTTTAACGTGCTGTTAACCGGGGGGGATGCACCCTATTTTGTCTATCATTTGAAAAACAAGATATTTGCAGACCCTAATTTAATTTATAAAGGCTTGTATGCAATCAGCGAGGTTAATAATGTATAAGAAAATCAATGTGTTAGCTACGATATTGGTAGGTGTTTGTTCAATTGGGCAGGCTCAAAATATCAACTCCCCCTACTCCAGGTACGGTTTGGGAGATATAGTTCCGAGTCAAAATATATTAACCCGTGGCATGGGGGGCATAGGAACCGCGTATTACGATTTTAATTCAGTTAATTTTTTGAACCCGGCATCCTATGGCCGTTTACAATATGTAACGTTGGATTTTGGAGCGGAGATTGATAATCTTACAACCCGTGCGTTAAACCCAGTTCGAAAATTTTCAACGGCAAGCCCCATTGTATCTTATATAAATGTTGGCATTCCATTGAAAATAAAAAAGAAACCAATTTTAGGATTGGTATTTGGACTTCGGCCTGTATCTCGCATTAACTATAAAATATTGCGCAACGAAAGAATTACCAGTGGCACGCTAAATGATAGTGTTGCTACCTTGTTTGAAGGTACAGGTGGTTCTCAACAGGCATTTCTCGGAACAGGTTACAGAATTGGAAACTTTACTGCGGGTGTTAATGCGGGTTATCTTTTTGGTTCAAAGGATTTTACTTCACGTCGTATTTTTTTAAATGATACCGTACAATATTATAAATCGAATAGTGAAACTAAAACAAACTATAACGGCTTCTTCCTAAATGCAGGACTTCAATATACAGCAACATTAAATAAGAGCCTGTTTTTACGAATGGGTGTACAGGGAAGCTGGAAGCAGAAATTAAAAGGTACCCAGGATGTATTGCGCCAAACATTTGATTTTGACGCAAACAGTGCTACATTTCAAATAGATAGTGTATTTGCGGAAAAAGATGTGAAAGGAACCATTACTACCCCTGCTTCGTATAGTGCTGGAATTATTTTGGATAATGCCGGACGATGGTTGATAGGGGTAGATTACAGTACTACCAAATGGTCCAACTATAAATTCTATAATGAAAAAGACCCTGTTCAGGATAGCTGGGAATTAAGATTGGGCGGGCAGTTATCTCCTTCTTCCGAAGGAAAAAATTACTGGAACTTTGTATCTTATAGAACAGGGTTTTCTTATGGAAAAGATTATGTAAACGTAGGAAGTAAATTGCCTAAATGGACATTGAGTGTTGGCGCTGGTTTTCCTTTGCGAAAAGTAGCGTATACAAATCAGTTTTCTGTTATCAATACTTCATTAGAATTTGGCCAGCGTGGAAATAAAAGTAATAGTGTTCGCGAAAGCTTTTTTCGTGTATCCATTGGCTTTTCGATGAGCGACCTATGGTTCATTAAACGCAAGTATGACTAAGAATGTGGGTTAAGAAGTTCAAATATTTTTTTAGATTAGCAGCTTTCACCGGAAGCTGTTTTTTTATGGTTGCCTGCGAGAATGACCTGGGCAAAGTGGATGATCTGTACAGAAAAAAAACAGCAGTAGAAGAGGCCATTCAAATAGAAAGTTACCTTAGCCAGGAAGGAAAAGTAAAAGCCAAACTAACGGCACCGTATATGAAAAGATATATGGCTGATTCGCCGTACGTGGAATTTCCAAAAACATTACATGTAGATTTTTATAACGACTCGCTTCAAATTGAAAGCACACTCGATGCCCGCTATGCACGGCAATGGGAAATTGATCGAAAGGTTTTATTAAGGGATAGCGTAGTAATCATAAATAAAATTAAAGGAGACACACTTCGTGCTCCTGAATTGTGGTGGGATCAAAACAAACAGGAGTTTTATACAGATAAACCTTGTAATATCCTTCAACGAACAGGATATACCTATGCAAAATATGGACTTCGTGCAAAACAGGATTTTAGTGAGTACTGGCTATTTGGGTCTTCCGGTTTAAGGGAAGTACCCGCTGATGGAATTCCTCAATGAGTTTATCTGGTCTGTGGTTTATGGTTTTTCGTTCTTCTATCCTAAAAACTTTCCTGTCTAATTTATGTTTCCTATAATGGAAATACTAATGTATTTGTTAATTAGTGACAGTTGAATTTATCGGCAACTTGCCTCTCCGTAACTATAAACCATAAACAACAAACAATAAACTAGAAACTTTCAACTTTCCTAACTTTACACTTCATTTACAATATTAAATTTATATGGACTACAGACGTCTCGGTCGTTCCGGCTTACAGGTAAGTGTTTTATCATTTGGTAGTTGGGTAACTTTTCATAAACAAATTGATGACAGCATTGCTGACGAACTTATGGGTATCGCCTATGAACAAGGTATAAACTTTTTTGATAACGCTGAAACCTATGCGCTGGGGGAAAGTGAAAAAATGATGGGTCGGGTATTGAAAAAGAAAAACTGGGATCGTACTTCTTATATCGTTTCTTCCAAAGCATTTTTTGGATGGAGAGGAAAAGATAACAAACCCAATCAAACCGGTTTAAGCCGTAAACATTTGTTTGAAGCGTGCAACGAGGCTCTTCAACGTTTGCAGGTAGAATATCTCGATCTTTATTTTTGTCACAGACCCGATACTTCTGTTCCCATTGAAGAAGTAGTATGGACCATGCATAATTTAATTTTGCAAGGAAAAATCCTGTATTGGGGAACCAGTCAATGGAGTGCTGCAGAAATTATGGAGGCTCATCGGGTGGCGCAACAATATGGATTGATTGGCCCGGTTATGGAACAACCGCAGTACAATATGTTCGAGCGATTTAAAATGGAACAAGACTATTTGCCGGTCATTAACAATGTAGGAATGGGTACTACTATTTGGAGCCCACTGGCCGCTGGTTTTTTAACAGGCAAATACCTGGATGGTATACCCGAAGGATCAAGATTAGATATAAAAGGATTTGATTGGTTGAAGGACCGCTGGATACAAGAAGATAAAATTAAAAAATTAAGAAAACTGGTAGCGTTGGCAGAAAAATTAGGGGTAACTATGGCTTCTCTTGCCATTGCCTGGACAATCAATAATCCAAATGTAACTACTGCTATATTGGGTGCTACCAAGAAAGAGCAGTTGTATGATAATTTGAAAGCATTGGAAGTGCTACCTAAATTATCGCCGGAGGTTCTAGAAAAAATTGAAAAAATATTGATGAATAAACCTGTGATGGATCTTTCCTGATTTTTTTACCGCAGAGGCGGGGAGACGCAGAGTGAATGATTTGTTTTTCTCCGCGCCTCTGTGTACTGCGGTTAGTTGATCAATACTTGGTTTATAAGTATGAGATTTTTTTGCCGCAGAGGCGGGGAGGCGCGGAGTGAGTGATTTGTTTTTCTCCACGCCTCTGTGTCTCTGCGGTTAGTTGTTTTGAATTTTCTTCCAAGAAATTACTTTTTATGAAAAGTTGTTTGATTATTTCTTGCGTCTCCATATATACTAATTTCGTTATTGGGCAAATTAACCGTCCTGTTTTTAGTATTGAGATTGAGAAAAAGAATTTCATTGCCGTAGCAGATAGCGGCCTGTTAAATGATAAACTTCTTTACGAAATTCAATCTAAAAAAAATCAACAATTATTTGACGAGATCATACTCAAAAATATTTCATCAGATACAATAATAATAAGAAACCTCGTCCCCTTTGGAACAACTCCCGATCATGTTTATATAACAGGACTTGGTGAACACGAACTCAGTCGTTCCCATCTATTTATTCCTGATCGAATGCCGGTTAACGTTATATGCCCGGATAATGCATGGGAACTCGGTTTTTCCTGCCTGGAAAAAATCGGGGAGAAAAATACAGTTGCTTTAACACGGCGAGATAGAAGCAGTATTCAAAAAGGTCAGCGCCGCCGGTTTGAAACTATATTGTTTCCGGGCGGCTCCGTAAACTATCGGCTATGGATTGAAGAATACGATGGTGATTGGCAGGAGGGGTTGCGAATTGTTTTCCAGCAAAATTTATTATACGATACTACTTTCTTTGATAATAAATTGTATGAACGCAAGGACCTTCAATGGATCAGGCATAGCTATGTAATACATTTACTACAAGCATGGGATAAATTCTTTTACAATGGAGTGGCTAAACAATATTCAATTCTCGATTTTATCCAACGAGGGAAAAAATTATATGGTGGCGATGAAGTAGTTGGTATCTGGCCCACCTGGCCATCTTTGGGATTGGATCAACGAAATCAATTCGATTTGTTTCGTGATTTACCCGGAGGTACTAACCAATTAGAAAAATTATCAGTTCAGATGAAAAAGCAGGCTACCCGTTTTTTTATTTGTTACAATCCCTGGGATGAAAGTACCCGAAGCGAGGGCCATTTGGCAGGATTAGGGGCTCTTATTAAAGAAACTAAAGCAGATGGAGTTGTATTGGATACAAGAGGAGCTTCCAGCAGGGAATTACAGCAAGCAGCCGATAAAGTTCGAGCCGGGGTAGTAATGTATAGT
>JANNEK010000271.1:0-2608 GCA_031378605.1 Chitinophagaceae bacterium
CGCTGCATCTTCACTGAAAACCATTTTACGTGAAATCGTTTTTAGTGTATCTTCTTTAAGCAATAATTCTCCTCTGGTTGCAGCAGAAATCTTCTGAGCACTACTGGTTGAAAATAATCCTGGTACTAACCAGGTTCCAAAAATCAAAAGGGCATATCGACCAGCATTTTTCATTTAAATGGGATGTTTGTGCGTTGGTAAAGGTACAAAGCCTTTTACATTGCACAGATAAACGTTATTCTGTCAATAAAATTTTAACGAAATTGCAAAGCTTTTGCAAAATCGGGAAGAGAGGGTAGTGCAATATCTATCCATTTGTGCGGTAGTACTTGATCAGGATGGGTTGTTTTTACAAAAACGGTATAAATACCTGCATTCCGTCCAAATTCCATATCACTTAAATTGTTTCCAACAATCAAGGCCTTTTTCAAATTGATTTCCTGAAATTCTCTTTGCGCCTTGCGAATCATACCCGGATTTGGTTTTCGGTTGGGGTGGTCGTTATCAGTAGATGTGCAATAATAAATCTTATCGATTCTTCCTCCTGCCTTTGAAATATCACGTACCATATTCTCATGAATCTTTATTAAATCCTCTTCTTTCATAAACGCTTTGCCTACTCCGCGTTGGTTGGTGGTAACAATAATTCGTCCTGCTATGGAAGAAATTAGTTTTATAGCTTCTGGTACGCCATCATAAAAAAAAAATTCATCATAAGTGTACACATAATCCTTATACTTCTCCTCATTTATTACGCCATCACGGTCAAGGAAAATGGTCCAGTCATTGTCAATTAACTTTAAATCGAGCATAATTATAAAGAATGGATAGAGTTCAAAATGGAATTATTAAGAAGCTGAATATTCACTTAACGATAATTTAGGATGCAGGTTCATTTTCGATGGCAACTTCTATTAAGCGAATACAATGGATATGTCCAGATTAAACCATTTGACACTATCTTTCAATTCATCACATCTATGTACTTTCAAAATGCTAACTCTGCTTGTGCTTTTTCAAAATCCTGGGGGATACCAATGTCAATAAAATAGTTATCCTGAATACAACCATAAAAAGGTTCCTTCTTACAATAGGCTTCGAGATAGTCTTTTTCAAACGAAAAAACTACTGGCAACTTTTTATCCAAAAGCTTTTTTACGTTTAACGCATAAACCCCCCCGTTAATAGTGCCTTCTTCATAAAATTTCTTCTCCTCAAAACTTTTAATGGACCGATCCTCTTTTAATTCAACAACTCCATAGCGGTCAAATTTGGTGAGTGGTTTAAGACATAAAGTGCATGCTGCTTCTTTTTCAATATGAAGCGCAGATAAAGTTTCTAGATCTATTTTAAAAATGGTATCTCCATTTACAACCAGTATATTTTTATCACGTGCATTTCTACAGGCAAATTGAATGGCCCCCCCAGTGCCTAAAGGTTTTTCTTCAATTACATATTCCATATCAAGAATAGTATATTCATCATTAAGGTAGTCTTCTACGATTTCATGTTTATAACCCAGCGAAAAAATAAATTTTTCAATTCCCTGGGCAGCATAATAATCGATTACATAAGAAAGAAATGGTTTGCCAGCAACAGGAGCCATGCATTTGGGCAAGTTGGGAACCGCAGATTGCAATCGCGTACCCAAACCTCCCGCTAATATAATGGCTTCTTTAATTTTCATTTCTAATAAGTATTCCAGGATAAATGCTGGTGATTGCGAATTTATAGAAAACAACTCCTTTTTTTAATAATAACAACATTACTTTAAGAAGCGAAATATTGTTCCTCAACCAACTGGCAAATAATATGTCCGAGCATAATATGACTTTCCTGAATTCGGGGTGTATCTGATGAAGGCACATTTACCAAATAATCGCTCAGTTCTTTCAACTTACCACCCGACGCACCTGTAAAACCAACAGTAGATATTTCTTTGCTTCTTGCAACCTCAAATGCTTTTATAATATTGACCGAGTTACCAGAAGTGGATAGTCCTACTAAAAAATCTCCTTTAGTTCCAATTCCATTTATTAACCTTGCGTAAACAACATCAAAACTATAATCATTAGCTACTGCGGTAAGATACGATGTATTGCAATGTAACGCTTCAGCGGGCAATGCATCCCGGTCTTTATAAAAACGACCACTAAATTCAGCAGCTAAATGCTGTGCATCCGCAGCACTTCCACCATTACCGCAAAAGTAAATACGATTTCCTTTTTTTAAAGCAGCTACCATTTTCTCTGTAATCGCAGAAATGGTTTTCAATAATGTATCATTTACGAGTAGCTGCTGTTTTACAGCAATGGAATCAGCAATTATTTTTTTTATTTTTTCCATGATATGAAGATAGTTAATAGTCGGGAGAGAGAGAAGACAGGAGAGAGAAGTAAGGAGTCGGGAGACAGGAGATAGAAGTTAGGAGACAGAAGTCAGGAGATAGAAGACAGAAGTCAGAAGATAGAAGTCGGGAGTCAGGAGACAGAAAGCAGGAGACAGAAGACAAAAGACAAGTCAAGTCTTGAGTTTTATAAAAGTTCTATTGACTTCTGACTATTGACTATTGACTATTCACTATATTGTCCAGCTCGTCATACCATGA
>JANNEK010000303.1:0-3638 GCA_031378605.1 Chitinophagaceae bacterium
AATATCAGCCACCGCATTACTATCGATAAGCAACCCCTTAAAACAATGAATTGGCATCAGCTCCGCACCATACTCTTTCAAATATCCGGTAGGTACTTGCGTTTTATCAACATACTGGAAAATAGAATCTAATTTTAAACGTAAAGGATCTGGTTGTGCAATACTATGTAACCTAATGGCAACAATCGTCACTAAGAGTAATATTCTTTTCATAAGTATTTATTTTAAAATTTATGGTCAAACCTTCCACTTGTAATTCTAATTGTATCGCATGTAGGCGGTTTATATGTAAATGCGAATTCGCCAGAAAAAATACCTAAGGACAAATCATATCTGGTAATATTTAGATAACCATCTCGATAGCTAATTGTATCATATACATCAGTTTTACAGTATGCGCTACTCCAGGCAATTCTTAATCTGCCAATAATCGTCAAAGGATATTTTCCAATTCCTTTGATACTATCAGATCCAAAATCCAAGAACTGGGTTTCATTAGTATTAATTACAGCATAACAGTTAATTGAGAATTGTCCGTCATTATATGTAGGGTCAACCATTACTCGATAATTAGGTTTCCCAGTTCCTGTTGAGCCATTTGGCAAAAAAATTTTTCCATTTACCATGCACCCAAAAGTGTTAGCTCCTATTTGTGTAATAGGTGGCAATTGCGGTTCTGCATCTCCTTTCCGGCAACGTGAGTTGGTAAATAAAAAAAGAAGAAAAAACCCTCCCAATAACAACCGCGTCTCTTTCATAAAAAACTGTTTACTTAAATTTAGTTCTTTTTCGGTTATAGGTTTGTTATAGTAGCCGTATTTAGTTTAGCACATTAAATTTAATAAATGATTTTCACTATGTTTTTTTAAATTCATGTTTTTTACGAGGTAAAATAATATTGTTATCCGGCTATATAAGTTAAATGCTTTGTTTGCAAGTGTCACCTCACCCTGCCCTCTCCTCAAGGAGCTACCGTTAGGACACAACTTTAACCTGACTGAGCCAACTTCCAGCCATGATAGATATTGGCAAAGCGGTCTAACCCTTTTTTTAATATGATGGGACCCGGTGGCCGTTTACTGTTATAGTTTTTCCATCCTCCAAGCCGGGCTATTATCCAGGTAGCCCAGGCTAATCTATCGGGGTTGTTGGTGTTTTTGCTTTTTTCAGTATCTCCCTGCAGTGTTTCATTTACAACTTTCAAACAATCTATTTCCTTTGTACTGAATACTTGTTCTACAGGTTGACTATCTTCTTTTTTATACGATAGTAATAATTGCATTACCCGCAATGCAGCGCTTAATATCATTACGGTTAATTTGCGAATAGCCCAACCTGTTTCCAACTCGCTTGACTCTATACGGAACCCTTTTTTCTTTAGTAGCCGGAATAGCTGTTCAATATACCATCGTAACCGATATTTGTTTACTATGCTCACCGCTTGTTCATAAGTGATGATGGAATGTGTAGTGAGCAGTCGCCAGCATACTGCATTGCTGTCTGACGGTGCATTTATTTCTTTCACTTCTATAGCAAATAGCGTTACTGATTGGGGCAACTCCGTTTTATTTAGTGCAAGCGGCCGGGCTATGGCTACCTGACAATACCTCACTTCCACTGTAGCCGTGCGGCTTTCCACTCCCTTACGAATATCTTTTACAATGGTTATCTCGTATTGACCCGCTACTTTTTGATGAGATAATTTGTCAAACAATTTACGACCATCGGTTAGTCGGCGATTATCACGGCTGCGGATAATCAAATGCGTTTTCTCATCCGAAACGGTTGCAAACTGTTGGTAAATGTCTCCTTCACGATCTTCAATAAATGTAATGCTTCTTGCTCCCGATAAATGCTGTTTGCTTTCATTACAGGCTTTTATCCATTTATACGATTCTTTTTGTTCTATGGGAAGTTCCCTGTAATTACGTTCCGACTTATCCGGCTTGTCCTCTTCCCGATGCCAGAGTTGGATGTTAGAATAACCCAGCAGGGTTTCTGATGAGGCGTCTAATGCCAGGCTCCCATGAAGAAAAAAACCTAAATCTTTATTGTTGCCGGTTAATCCTATTCCGCCGCCTGGCTTCAGTCGCTTGCGATGATTGTCTAAATTAATTTCCGACGTGTCTTGCAATACCAATACATCTTTATCTACACACAAATAACCACTCTTTTCTATTGCTGTATCGATCAGTTTATTTTCTTCAACTTTCTCGTTTGCTAAAAACCGATATGTCCCTTTTTGTTCGGCTTCAGTATCGGTCATCTCATGAATACTGCTGGTACGGCTAAAATAAAGCAACGCCGATAACTGGTTAGCTCGCTTGTCTAAGCGTTTATCCCCAAACTTATCCGTATAATTTTCCTTCTGACTAATATCCATATCTTTTGTATTCAAAATTATGCATAGTTGTGTCCTAACGGTAGCCTCAAGGAGAGGGGGCCGGAACCCGCTCTGCAAAAAACTTTTATTAATTATTAAGATGATTCCAGTTGCACAACAACGAAAATGAATAACTATTTGCAATAAACCCGAAAAGATTTTAAAGCAACAGTTATCGTATATACTGGTGTTATGGTAATTATAATTTGGCATCTATCCATCCACAAAAAATATCTATGCTTAGCAAAATAGCCTCCGCGCTTTCGTGGCAACTTCTTTTTACCAATAAGAACACGATCGAAAAAGGTAATCACGCAAAGACGCAGCGTCGCAAAGAAAAGCATTGAAGTTTAAATCTCTCACACACACATAATACTATTCATCGTTGCGTCTTCGCGTCGTTGCGAGAGATATTCTTTTACCAATAACAACCTGTAAAAAGTGGTTGGTGCGGACACCAACCACGGGCAGTAATGATGAGAGTAGCACCTAAGAACCACAAACTATAAACCAAAAACTATAAACATTTTTATACTTCCACTATCTTATTTCTTATTGCATATAATGCCATACCAATACGGCTATGTACTTTTAATTTTGTAAATAAATTCTGACGGTAATCATCAATCGTACGCGGACTCAGATTCATTTGCGCAGCAATATCTTTATAGGCCCATTCGGTACATACCAACCGAAGAAATTCTTTTTCTCTTTCGTTTAAAATAATCAATTCTTCATCACGGTCGGCATTCTGATGAAGGCCGCTGATCAGTTTACCAGAAACAATATCGGGCAGATAAATATCTTTGCTCATCATTGAATCGAGCGCTTCTTTTAATTCTTCCGGTTCTGTATTCTTAAATAAATACCCTTTAGCCCCAAGGCGCACCATACGAATAATAGTTCGCTCATCACTTAGCATAGAAAGTACCAATATTTTTATTTGAGGATAATGAGCATGCAGCCATTTGGTTGTTTCAAATCCATCCATCTCCGGCATATTTACATCTACCAGCATAATATCCGGAATGCCTTTTTGCAAAATGAGTGGCTTTAACTCCTTGCCATTATTTGCTTCAAACAGTATAGTATAGTCGCCAAAGGAACTTATGAGATTTGCCAGGGCAGTTCGCAGTAGGGAATGATCGTCTGCAATGGCTACTAATATTTTTCTTGTCGCTTTTGGCATGATCAGGTATTTGCTGTTGCGGGTAACCGAATTTTCACGCTGGTTCCATTACCAGGTTCGCTAATG
>JANNEK010000362.1:0-13854 GCA_031378605.1 Chitinophagaceae bacterium
GACTGTCTTTAAGGGAACTCGTGTTCCAGTCGAGTCTTTATTTGACCATCTCGAAGCAGGCGTTTCGCTTGATGCGTTCTTAGACGACTTCCCGACCGTATCCAAAGAACAAGCAGTTGCACTATTGGATTGGGCTAATAAATTATTTAATACTAAGAATCTGGACCAACTTTATGCGGCTGTTGCTTGACGAAAATTTACCTAAAAGACTTAAGCTTGATTACCCTGAACACGAAATCTATACCGTTCGTGACAAAGGTTGGAATGGATTTAAAAATGGGGAGCTCCTAAAACTTTTTATCGAGCATTCCTACGATGCTCTTTTAACATTTGATAAGAATTTACAGCATCAGCAGAATTTTCAAAAGTATACAATAACAGTTTTTATTCTATCTGCGCAAATTAATAGTTATGAGGAATTAACAAAGCTAACCCCTAAAGTTAAATTACACTTGAGCAATTTTCCTTTACCACCCGGTGCTATCGTGATCAAATTAGACTAAAATCTTCCTCTGGTTTTGTGCAATTGGGGCATGACGTTGAAGCAATCATCGGCTTAAACTTTTACTTTAGTTATCGGTTAAACCGAATATTAATTAGCTTTTGAAGTAAGAAGAAAACTTCGTTTCTTTAATGAGCATCAGCACCCGGCGGAAACTGCATCAATTCCCAGCCTGCGGCAATGCTTGACGTTGCCTGCCAAAGTTGTTCGCCTTGCATTAATTCAAAATTTTTAGTACCTTACATGTAAAATATAATGTGATGAAAAGAGATAAAGTAATGGATGCAGTAAAAGAATTTCCAAAAGAATTTGAGTTAGATGATCTTATAGAGAAACTGGTTTTTGTAGAAAAAGTGGAAAAAGGATTAGAGCAACTTAAAAAAGGAAAAACTGTGACTCATGAAAAAGTAAAGGCAATTTCAAAGAAATGGTGAAAATTATTTGGACGGAAATCGCCATTGACGATTTGAGGTCAATTCATGATTATATTTCCAAAGATTCGACACTTTATGCGGACAGGTTTATTGAAAAATTAATTAATTGAGTTAGAAATTTTTCCTAAATCTAGTCGGGTTGTACCTGAATTCGACTTGCCAATTATACGAGAACTATAGAATTGTTTATAAAATATCTTCTGACCAGGTTGCTATACTTCGTGTTCATCATTCGGCCAGACAATTAAAATAAATAGCTAAACCGGCTGCCAACATTCTTGGCTGATGCACAACTACCTTTTTAAAACAACAAACAGTTAAGAACAGCAGCCAAAACTCATAAACGAGTACATAAAAATGCGGCTAAAAATATGGACCTTAACCAAATCGCTTATCAATATTTTAATGGTATTGACCTGATGGCGGTGGAAGGTGTGCGACACAGCACCATCATGTTACTCATGAGAGAAGTAGGATTTGACGGGCTTAAAAAATTTGATACTGCAAAAAGATTTGCAAGCTGGCTTCGGCTATCCGCCAACAATAGAATATCGGGCGGCAAAATACTCAGCAATAAAATACCCAAAGGAAGTAACCGATTGAAAATTGTTTTTCGTAATGCCGCCAATGCAATCGGTAATTTAAAAGATACACACTTATCAGATTTTTTTAGAAGAATATCGTATCGCAAAGGAAGGGCAACAGCAGTAAGTGCCACGGCAAGAAAATTGGGTGTAATAATTTGGCATATGATTACAAAGAAAGTTGCGTATAAATCACCAACCGAATATTTATTTCTTGACCAAAAAAGAAAACAGCGCATGGTGGAAAGAATCAGAAAAAACATAACTAAATTAGACCTCAAACCTGAAGACGTTGGTTTTGTAAATCTTTGATTTTAAGTAATCAAAAAAAACGTTAGTCAGAATGCTATTTTTACAGTTCGTTTATAAAGCAAGACATTAAATATTTTATGGGAATAACACAAGCTGAATATGATTTTTTGATGGGACAAGATAAATCATTTGATGACCTAATCTCACCCATTCAACTTGGACCAGCACCGCTTCAGTGGGTTAGACAAATCAATTCAATAACAAGCAAAGAAATTTTTCTTTTAGATTTTTATAGAGGCAGCGTTGAACTATCAAAGTATACAATTAATAAAAGATATAGACAGACAATAATTATGCTGAGGTATGACAACGGTGGAAGACACACAAACCCTGACGGAGTACTTTTTGAAGGCCCACATGTACATCTTTACAGAGAAGGTTATAATGACAAATTCGCTTTTCTCGTTTCAGAAGTAAATGTTACTGGTACGGACACAATGGAACAAGTATTCAAAAAAATAATGCACTTTTGTAATGTAATACAAGTACCAACGATAGAAGTGCCAATGTTTTAAAATATGGATTGTCAACAGGTTATAGCGGAATACCTTAAATGGATAAAAGACAACACAGTCACAAAGACAGTGGAGGAAGGAAAGGTATGTTCCATATCTACACCATTTCTTGACCGACATAATGACCATTTAGATATTTATCTTTTAAAGACAAATGACAACTTAAAATTGACTGACAATGGTTACACCATTGCAGACCTAAAAATGTCCGGATTTGAAATAAATACTCCAAAAAGAGAAAGCATTTTGAAAACTGCGTTAAATGGTTTTGGGGTAAAAATGAATGGTAATGACGAACTGTATGTTGATGCAAATCCACAAAATATCGGACAGAAGAAACATTATTTGTTGCAGGCAATTTTAGCTGTAAACGATATGTTTAATTTGGCACAAGAAACAGTTTACTCTTTATTTAAGGAAGACGTTGAACTATACTTTAAGAGCAATGATATATTTTTTTCCAAAGACATTAAATTGACATGTAAAAGTGGTTTCGACCATAATATTGACTTTCTTATACCTGCTTCAAAAAATAAACCAGAAAGATTAATTAAGGCCATAAACAATGCAAAAAAAGACACTGTACTGTCTTCAATAATGGCATTTAATGACATCAACCAAACTAGAGAGACGCCGACAAAAAATTTTGTAGTGTACAATGATTTGGAAAAAGAAGTTTCTAAGGATGTCATTGGTGCATTAGATAATTATGCTGTTAAGCACATTCCCTGGAGCCACAAAGAACTTTGCTTGACAGAATTCAGCCTTAATTAAATCTTAAATTAATAAAGGACAAAGAACTACCGCCAACAAAAGTATTTGCAAAAGCAGGACGTTGAAGCAATCATCAGCAGTGCATATCCAAGCTTCATATTCGGCGGGCGGAATTCTGCCGGGCAGTAGTTCTAACAATCAACTTTTAATTATAAATTTAGCTTCAGTTCCGGGCAGACAGTTAGTCAATTCCCCAACTTGCACAAATCCCAACACGTTAGCCACAAAAACATATCAACTATGAGTAAGAAAGTATTTATCTCCTCAACATTTACCGATTTGAAAGATTATCGAGAATCGGTACAAAAGGGTGTACGACAATTAGGACTTATAGACGTATCAATGGAAAATTTCGGTGCGAGAGATGAAAGGCCTAAAAATGAATGTATACGTATGATCAAAGAGGAAAGCGACTTCTTTGTAGGAATTTATGCTCACAGATATGGATTCATTCCAAAAGGAGATAAACAATCTATAACTCAATTAGAGTATTTAGCGGCATCCAAAATAAAAATACCGAAACTTATCTATGTAATTGACGATGCATTCCCTTTCCCTCCTAAATTTATAGATGACGGAATATCAAAATCCAAATTACAAAAATTTAAAGAAAGCCTTTTTTTAAGACATATATGCAAGCCATTTGACAACAAAGACAATCTTACAGCTAGCGTTGTTGCCGACTTAGGAAGAACTATCTCAATTGAAGATAAACATAATTTAGTTGGTAAAAATATTCCAGTAAGAGACATTGTTTCAGTCTCTGAAAAAATGCCTTTAAGTAAGTCACTTAAATATTGGAGTAATGCAAGGACAAAAATTTATGAAAATAACAAACGCATTTTTCTAGTTCACGTCATAAGGCCTTCCACTAAAAAGGGACAAATCTACGATGTATATATATATTTATACAGGCATAAATCGGATGATTTTTCGGATGTGAAATATGCCGAATTTTTCTTGGGTCCTTATTGGAATAATAAAATTTTTGAAGCAGTTGAAGAAACAAAAGGGTTCATTGGAATCTCAACATCAGCTTACGGAAGTTTTCTCTGTACTTGTAAAGTGACATTTCAAAATAATAGTCAAATTGAAATACATCGCTATATTGATTTTGAGTCTGAACGAATGGCCTAAGTCAGCACATAGGACAGGGGTTTTGCGTTAGCGGGGAGCGACGTACATGTTCTCAGTTGCACCAATTCTATTCGGCTTTAGCTCGGGCGACTTTTACGATTTTGGCTTTTTGTTTAACTTAGGCGTAAATTATTCAACAGGCTTTTGTAACCGGGCGACAGTAATTCTGAGCCTTGCTAACGCAAAGCCATACCGTTGGAGGCAATTTTAATAGACCCTTTAAATTATGAGACTAAAAATTTCGAAAAACAAAGCAGAAGAGCAGCTGATTGACAAATTAATTGTAGGATATCAAATACAAAATTTTGTATTGGAGAATTATTCAAATAACATAACTCAACAAAATTTTGAAACTAACAAACAAATAGCTGAAGGTGAAATTAATAAATGGAATCAAGAGACTGCAAATATTATAACCATAGTTTTTCCAACAAATCTTCAATGGCATTACTTTAACCGTCCACCAGTAAATAGATTGGAATCTGCATTACAAACTAACAATGGCGATATAGGTTGGGACACTTTGCAAAACTTTATTAAGAATAAAATAATTGCACTTCATAGATTACTTGAAATTGATATAAAGTTATATACAGACTTCCCTATCGGAAAAAGGCTTTATGTAGAAGATATAGACAGTTTTAGAAATGTAAGAGATATTAATGCAGATGTTGTTAAAAACTACTTGGACAATGGCTATTTTGACAAAAGTGAAGATGAAGTTCAAATTGCTTTCGAGCAAATCCTTAATGAGTCATTCCACAAAAAAGATTGGGTTGGAGAAGAAAATGATTTATACTCTACAAATATAATTATAAATGGACAAAGAACATCTTGTGCATTTCTTTTAAAAGGAAATGGGCTACGAAAAAATTCAATGGAAATAAAAGACTGTGGTAGGAATGGAGACCAAATTGTTAGACTGTTTCAATCACCAGCACAAATTTATTTTATACAATTTGTAGGAAATATTAGCGAGAATATCATTAAAGATATAGAGGGGAAAATTAATGAACGAAATTTAAGAGGTGAGAATATTTCATATTGTGCCATAAATGGACAAGATACAGCAAGACTATTAAAAGCATATGACAAGCTCAACTAAAAAAACTGCCACCAACGCGGTTTTGTACAAGTAGGTCTTGACGTTCAAACTTCGGCAGTTTACATCGCTGTACTTTGGTTTCGGACGTACATCGCTGAACTTTTGTTCTTCAACTTTGTATTTTCAACCTGCCTGCCGGCAGGTCTGCAGCAGTTCCGTGCGAATATAAAATTTCCACTATTAGCAATACCTAACCGAAGTATACAAAGGCGCAATTCAATTTCTTGTGTACCCTGCTTTTCTTTCAGCTATTTGTGTTATTTATTATTATTCAAAAGAATAAAATAAATACATTATCCTACAAAGTATACTCATTTTATTTTTCAAGGTGGGTATTTTTTATGTCTGCGTACTTTAACCAGAAAATTTACGAACACTAAAGGAGAACAATTATTGGATAAAGATTTTATGCTTATACGTTAAAGAATGGTAAGTAGTATTATACTGGTTGATAACTGTATCTCGTTTATAAACCAAAGTAATTCTGTAATAGTATTCTGTATATAAACGTGTAGTTTATAATATGAATAACTATTGATTCTTAAACCCTATGTATGAGCAACCCACTGTTCAGGCATATTAGTATTTACCTGACGGTTAATGAAAATAGCATTGACCAGTACTTCAATCAAAATGATCCGGCTCCCTCCTACAGGCGGCAGTTAAGTTTAGATTTCGAAGGCTATATTAATAATTATATTATTACTGCCAAACGCTATACTACGATACAGTATAAGTTTATCTGCCATCATGAAGAGGATAAACAATATACTGAGCCATTGTTGCATGCAATCCGCCGGCATTTCTCCATTCGGAAAACATTAAAAGAAGCCGAATTTAAACGATTCAAGAAAAGATCCTTTGTATTATTATTTGTTGCCCTTTCAATAGGAATTGTATGCCATTGGATATTACCAAATATTTTACCAGAAGGAACGGGGCATGGCTTAATGTCGGCAGTTAAGAATAGTCTCGATGTACTAAGCTGGGTAACCTTGTGGCGTCCCATTGATAAATTAGTTTTTCAATGGAATCCATTCCTGAAAGATATTTCGCTGTTCGATAAACTTACAAATGCAGAAATGATTGTAATTGATAACTCAAAAAAAATGGCTGTTGAAAATGCCGCTTAATTATGCGTAGCTCTTTTTTAATGATATTGTTTTTATGGATTGGTCCAATACTTCATGCGCAAAGTGAAGGAGGTATTGAGCAGTACCATTATTTTGGTGGCAACGGAGCAAATTCAATCGTACCAGTAATTCATCTGCAATCTAAAAGGGGATGGTATGGAGAAGCAAGGTATAATTATGATGAAATAAATACATTTTCACTTTTGGGAGGCAAAACATTTTCCGGCTATAATAAATTGAATTGGTCTATAACGCCATTGCTTGGTATTTCTTTCGGAGAAATGAATGGTTATATCACGGGAGTTAATTTTTCCATTGAAAAAAATAAATACTTCTTTAATACTCAATCCCAGTATACAATTGCTGCTACCAGCAACTATACTAATTATTTTTTTACTTGGAGTGAATGGGGTTATCAACCGCTCAAATGGTTGTATGGGGGATTTACGATTCAATATACGCAGGTTGTAAACGAAGCAGCATTGGTTGAACCCGGACTTCTATTAGGGATCACCATTCATAAATTGACTTTTCCTATGTATATATTTAACACGCTTAGCAATAACCGATTCCTTGTGTTAGGTGTAAATTGGGAATGGACGAGATAAATTTTAGTTGAGTTAATTTAACTCTACTTGTAATCACTTATTCTATTCTAAGAATTACACTATCATTTTAATTTTAGTCGCTTTTAATTCAAATGTTTTATTAATGGTATCGTTTTTGGAAAGAGTCTATTTTATTATAAATCCATATTTATGAAAAACAAATTGCTTTTCGTTGCTCTTTCGTTGTTAGTAGTTCAACTAAACGCTCAAATAGGAGTAGGTACCACTGCACCCAATTCATACCTGGATGTTCGTGGATCTATGGCTCTTCCATTTCGTTCGTTTACATCAGGCACCGCTGCAGCAATTACTGATAATACATTAGTATTTACCGGAACATCTGCGGCTACGTTAACGTTACCCGATGCAGCGTCAATAACCGGACGTTATTACTGGATAAAAAATGAGAGCTCTAATTCATCCACCCTAACCATTTCAACTACATCTGCACAAACTATTGATGGATTATCAACCTGGACATTAACACAACAACATAAATCACTATACCTTTTTAGTAATGGAACCGGATGGTATATCGCCACAGAAAGTACGCCTGGTGCAGCAACCGGTAGTGCGTGGGCATATGGCGGTAATAGTGTTCCATCTCAACAAAATTTTGGAACCACCTCCAATTACTCTCTTCCCATACTTACTAATAACATTGAGCGTGTACGCATTAGCAATTTGGGTAATGTCGGTATCGGCACCAGTAGTTTCAATTCAACGAACCCTGAAAAATTGTTAGTGGAGGCAGGTTCAACTTCTTCTTTTAATGTTATCAGTGGCAGGGGGTCAATCAACAGCTACTTACAGTTGAACATTCAAAATAACAATACCGGTACTTCCGCAAGTTCTGATTTAGTAGCCACAGCCAATAATGGTGATGAAACAAATTATTTTGTAAACCTGGGTATTAACGGAGGAGGAAATACCAGTACCGGTGTGTTAGGTGGGGCCAACACTGGTTATTTATACAATACCGGTAATGATTTTGCCATTGGTAATGCCAGTTCGGGCAGATATTTATCTTTTTTTACAGGTGGCACAGCTTCCACCAATGAGCGTATACGGATTACCGGTGGAGGTGATGTGGGTATAGGTATCACTTCGCCCAATTATATGTTGCATATGCACAAACCTTCAGCAACATCAAATTGGATGCAGATAACCAATAGTACCACCGGTACAGGAGGCTATGATGGCTTCTTTTATGGTGTAACTGCAGCGGGACAACCACAAATTTGGGGAGAAGGGGATCTTGCATTTTATACAGGATCTGGTACTACCAACAATCTTACGATGACAATGAAGGCTGCCGGAAACATAGGTATTGGAACTACATCATTCAATGCAACCAATCCAGAGAAATTAGTAGTAGATGCAGGAACCACCTCTTCTTATAATGTAATTAGTGGTAAAGGTTCTATCAATAACTATCTGCAGCTTAATATTCAAAATTCATCAAACGGAAATGCAGCCAGCTCTGATGTGGTGGCAACTGCTGATAACGGGAATGAAACAGTGAATTTTATTGATTTGGGAATTAACTCAAGTACTTATACTGGCAGTGGAATTTTAGGTGGGGTTAATAATGCCTACTTGTATGCAACAGGTAACGATTTTGTAATTGGAAACGGCACCGCTAATAAAGAGTTGGTTTTTTTTACAGGAGGTACTGCATCTACAAATGAAAAAATGCGCGTTACCGGTGCTGCTATACAACCTGGTACAGATAACGCCACAGCTATGGGAACTTCTGCCAAACGCTGGAGTGTTGTATATGCTGTAAATGGTACTATTCAAACTTCTGATATCCGCCTAAAGAAAAATATTCTTCCGCTTACTTATGGATTGAATGAAGTAATGCAGATGCAACCGGTTAGTTATGATTGGAAAGATAATAGCGGAAGCCATAAGATCGGTTTAGTTGCGCAAGCAATAAAAAAAATCATTCCCGAGGTAGTAGTGGGTGATGAAGAAAAAGAAAATCTCGGAATGAACTATGCAGAAATAGTTCCGGTATTAATCAATGCCATTAAAGAGCTGAAAACAGAACTTACCGATACTAAAAAGCAAGTAGAGGAATTAAAAAAGCTAGTGAATAAGCAATAAGCATCGTTATACATTTTGAAATCCAGCATTATTATGAAAAAACTAATCTTATTTATTACCTGCTTTTTAGCGCACTATTCTATTTTAGTTGCCCAGGTTGGAGTTGGAACTACCACTCCAAATTCCATGCTCGATGTGCGTGGATCCTTTGCCGCTAACTATCGAACAGTTGCAGGTAATACAACTATATTGTCGACAGATAATACGGTAGTATTTACCGGTGTTGCTAATGCAACGTTTACACTACCTACGGCAATTGGTATTGATGGCCGGGTATATTGGATAAAAAATGCAAGTCTTTCTGCTACTACTCCAACGCTTACGATCAATACAACGTCCGGTCAAACTATTGATAATAATAGTAGCTGGTCACTTGATGAACCCAATGAAATTATCAGGTTGGTTAGCGATGGAGCTAACTGGTATATATTGAACCAGGATGTGGCAACGGCAAAAACAGGTACTACCGGTGGCGCATGGTTGCAGGGAGGTAATCGGGTGAACAGCGTAAAATCGTTGGGTACAATAACAAACTTTAACCTGCCTTTTATTACTAATAATGCGGAAAGGATGCGGCTGACGACCACTGGATTTTTAGGTGTAGGAATAACGGCTCCTTTAGGCCGCCTGCATTTGGTTACCGAAGCATCTGAAACAGGTAATGATTATATATTTGATGATTATGGCGCAGGAACTTCTCAGGGATTTTTTATGACCAAATCGAGGGGTACTATTGCATCGCCAACTAATTTAGTTGTTAATGATCAAATTGGGCATTTAAGATTTGTTCCCCGGTACAACGGAGTATTGAATCTTACTGCTGGCTATTCATCGATGGAAGCATTTTATAAAGGCGACGGTACCACAGCACTTTCTGACTTGCGATTATTTACCAGTGGTACAGAAAAAATGCGTATTTCTGAAACAGGTAATGTAGGTATAGGAACTTCCACCTTTACAGCGTTAAATCCTGAAAAATTATTAGTAGATGCCGGTACTACCGGTTCTTATAATGTAATTAGCGGCCGGGGAGATATCAACAATTACCTGCAGTTAAATATACAAAACCGTTCAGCAGGAACTGGTGCGAGTTCCGATGTGGTGGCCACCGCTAACAATGGAAATGAATCGGTAAACTTTATTGATATGGGAATAAATTCCAGCGGATATAGTAATGTAACATCTCCTATTCTTGATGGTATTAATACGACCTACCTCTATGCTACAGGGCGAAATTTCTTTATTGGTAATGGTTCTGCCTCAAGGGATCTTATATTTTTTACGAATGGCTTTCAAACTACCGATGAAAAAATGCGCATACTCAGTGGCGGTAATGTTGGAATTGGTGTTATCAATCCGGCAGATAAATTGTCTGTTGCAGGTGTAGTGGCCCCCTCTGCTGACAATACCTATACATTGGGAAAAAATGGCGCAAGATGGTCCGCTGTATGGTCGGCTAATGGCACCATTCAAACATCGGACATTCGTTTAAAAACAAATATTAATCCGCTTCAATATGGTTTGAAAGAAGTATTACAAATGAATCCTGTAACCTATAACTGGATAAGCGGCGAGTTTACAGATACAAAAATTGGATTGATTGCACAGGAAATTAAGCAACTGATACCTGAAGTGGTGGTGGGCGATGAACAGAAAGAAACACTGGGTATGAATTATGCCGAATTAGTTCCAGTTCTTATTAATGCAGTTAAACAACAACAACAGGAAATAGATGTCATCGAAACAAAAGTAAATAAGTTAGAAGTAAAGAGAAGCAGAGTAAGAAAGTAATACTAAGAGTATAAAAGAGAAAAGAGACAAAGGAGAAGGGTGTAATTTAAATATGGACTCTTTATCCTCTTTCCTCTTTTAACCTCTTTGCTAAAAAAATTGTAACTAAGAGTATGAAAGAGAAAGGAGACAAAGAGAAGAGTTTTCACTTAAATAGAAATTATTTCTGTATTCCTCTTTTGATCTCTTAGCTAAAAATTGTAACTAAGAGTATGAAAGAGAAAGGAGGCTAAAGGAGAGAGTTTTCGGTTTAAAAGAAATTATTTCTGTATTCCTCTTTTATCCTCTTTCCTCTTTAACCTCTTTGCTAAAAAATTGTAACTAAGAGTATGAAAGAGAAAGGAGGCTAAAGAGAAGAGTTTTCGGTTTAAAAGAAATTATTTCTGTATTCCTCTTTTATCCTCTTTCCTCTTTTGATCTCTTAGCTAAAATTGTAACTAAGAGTATGAAAGAGAAAGGAGACAAAGGCGAAGGGTGTAATTTGAATATGAACTCTTTTATTCTCTTTCCTCTTTTGATCTCTTTGCTAAAAAATAATAACATGAAAAAATTTCTTTATAGTCTGTCTGTCTTTTTATTGATTACAATTAGAATCTATTCACAAATAGGTATAGGCACAAACTCGCCAAGTTCTGATTTACGTGTAGCCGGGGCAGTGGCAATGGGCGTAAGAATCACAACAGTAAGTACAAGTTTAGGAAGTACCGATGAAGTAATTATTTTTACAGGTACTTCATTAGCCACCATTACCCTGCCAGATGCAAGCGGTTGTACAGGTAGAATTTATTGGATAAAAAATGCAAGTACAACTTTACCAGCTCCTGTACTTACCGTTGTAACCATTGGTGCACAAACAATAGATGGCCAGCCCAATTGGGTACTTGATGAACCACTGGAAGTAATTCGTTTGGTAAGTGATGGTACACAATGGCAGGTATTTAGCCAGGTTGTCTCCGTTAGAAAAACAACAACAGTAGGTACCCCATGGTTGCAGGGAGGTAATAGTTTAAAAAGTTTTAAAGCAATTGGTGCCATTGAAAACTATGCGTATAACTTCATTACTAATAATATTTATCGCATGCATTTATCGGCAGCAGGGTTTATAGGACTAGGCACTACTACCCCGGCGGGAAGACTGCATAGTGTTACAGATAATGACGATAATGCAAACGATTATTATTTTCAGGACAATGGTACAACTATCTCCCAGGGTTTTTATTTGCGCAAAGCGAGAGGTACGATTGTTATTCCCAGCGATTTGCAAAACGGTGACATCATTGGAAGATTTCGTTTTTCTCCCAGGTATAATAATTCGGTTATTAATATCAGTGGGTCGGGTGTTGATGCATTTTATACTGGTACCGGAACCAGTACAAGTTCTGATCTGCGTTTTTTTTCCAGCGCTTCCCAACAAATGATTGTCCATCAAAATGGTTATGTAGGAATAGGTACTTCTACTTTTGGAGCAACCAATCAGGAAAAACTATTAGTAGATGCAGGAACTACAAGCTCCTATAATGTAATAAGCGGGAAAGGTGAAATTGATAATTACCTGCAATTAAATATTAAAAATGGAAATGCGGGTACTACCGCCAGTTCGGATATTGTAGCTACCGCCGATAATGGAACTGAATCTGTAAATTATATTGATATGGGAATAAACTCAAGTGGCTATAATAACGCGGTGTTGCCGCTGCTTGATGGAATCAATACGACCTATTTATATGGATTGGGTAACGATATGAAAATTGGCAATGGGGCTGCCTATGATCTTGGTTTTTTTACAAACGCATATGCGTTGACTAACGAGAGAATTCGTATAACCGCTTCCGGTAATATAGGTATAGGAATTGCAACCCCTGCTGATAAACTATCGGTGGCCGGAATTCTCTCTCCTTCGGCAGATAATACCTATACAATTGGAAAAAACGGTGCCAGGTGGAGTGAGGTTTGGTCTGCCAATGGAACTATTCAAACCTCTGATTTACGCCTGAAGAAAAATATTAAACCATTAACCTATGGATTAACTACACTATTAAAATTAAGACCTGTATCCTATCAATGGAAAAAGCAAGTTGATGCGAACAGGGTTCGAATTGGTTTAATTGCACAGGAAGTAAAGGAGCTAATACCCGAAGTAATAAGTGGAAATGAAAGTATTGAAATGCTTGGAATGAATTATCCGGAATTAGTGCCTGTACTTGTTAAAACAATCCAGGAACAACAACAGAAGCTTGCAGATCTAAAGCGTCGCCTTAAAAAAATCAGAAGCTAATAAATTTAATAAATTGTTCATCCAAAAAATATCCTCATGAAAAGAGTGAAATTGATTTTAACACTACTGTCATTGCTACAATCGGCATTATTAATAGCACAGGTAGACCTTCAAAATACAGGAACGTTATTTATTACGGGAGGAACAGACATACTTTATGTTAATGGCGCTCTTACCAATACCAACTCGGGAGCATTAACCAATAACGGAAATTTATATGTTCTTAGAAACCTTACAAATGGACAGGTATTGATGCCCGTTGGAACAGGCACTTTGTATTTGAATGGATCTGTTGCACAAACGGTAGGCGGAACTCAACCTTTTCGTACCTATAATCTTAATTCAAACAATAGTGCAGGAGTAACTTTAAATGCTAATCTTAGTGTAAGCGGCGCACATACATTTACCAATGGCGTGATTACTACTTCTGCCACACCAAATTATTTAATCTATGAGGCAGGTTCCAGCTACAGTGGTGAAGCTGATAGCCGCCATGTAAATGGATGGGTCAAAAAAACAGGGAATACCAATTTTACTTTTCCCGTTGGAAATGGTACTTATTTGAGAAATAC
>JANNEK010000325.1:0-2785 GCA_031378605.1 Chitinophagaceae bacterium
AATATCGGACATTATCGCGCTACTGCGAAGGTATTAGAAGGTGCGGGAAGCGTGAATGCACGATTGTGGATAGCACCACCAACAAGGATGGATGAAACCCAGTTGAAGAAAGAAGGGGTTTACGATATTTTTGTAGCTGCAAATGCACGTACAGAAATGCCTGGTTGTAGTTTATGTATGGGGAATCAAGCGAGAGTTGAAGATGGAACGACGGTGTTTTCAACCTCTACGAGAAACTTCAATAATCGCATGGGTAAAGATGCTCAAGTTTACCTTGGTTCGGCAGAGTTAGCGGCAGTATGTGCGCTACTTGGAAGAATCCCGACTGTAGAGGAATATCTTGATGTTGTTGGCAAGAAAATACAACCATTTGCAGAGAATTTGTATCGGTATTTGAACTTCGACCAAATATCAGGTTTTGCCGATGAAGGTAGGACGATTAGTAAGGAGGAAGAGAAGAAGATTTTGGAATTAAGCGTAAAGTAATATATTGTCGGTTGGGCAAGGAATGTTGATTAAATAAAGTGCTAAAGTAGGGTGTGTTAGCGGAGCGTAACACACCACTCCAAGTTCAATCAGGATTGCAGGTTATTAAATTTACGTTCCATGTCCACCTGACTGTTACTGCCAGTAAGACAATGCCAGCAAAAGATATTTATCACGATGCTGTTAAAAACGCTTTAATTAAAGATGGTTGGACAATTCTTGCCGACCCTTATTTGTTACGATATGAAGATGCGGATCTATACGCGGACTTATTTGCAGAAAAAACTTTAATTTGCAGAACATGAAGGACGAAAAATAGTTGTCGAAATTAAGAGTTTTATTAGTCCTTCGCCAATGAGAGATTTTGAAAATGCTTTAGGGCAATATATTTTATACCGCGATATCTTAGAATTGGGCAATAAAGATTATGAACTTTACTTAGCGGTTAGAGATACGATATTTAATACATTCTTCCAGCGTAAATCAATTCAAGCTGTTGTGAAGCTTCGTAAAATTGATTTTCTTATTTTTAATAATGAAAGGGAGGAAATAATTTCATGGATAAGATCGAGCAGCATCGGCAATTAGTTAAAAAAGTTTTAACCGAATACGATAAATTAGTTCACCAGTCACATGATTATCATCCTGAAACCTGCTTGGTATTTGATGAAACCCATGACCATTATCTTTGGTTAACAGTAGATTGGCAAGGAAGTAAGCGGCATAAGTATACTCATGTACATATTAGTATTAAAAGCGAAAAAATCTACATTGAAGAAGATTGGACAGAAGAAGGAATTGCAAATGAATTAATACAGTTAGGTGTTTTAAAAAGTGATATTGTGTTGGCTTTCCAGCCTCCAGATGTAAGAAAGTATACTGAATTTGCTACGGTTTAAATTGTGAAATGGATAAATTAACTCATTATCGTCATATAATTCAAAAAATTCTGACTGAATATGAAGCTTTAGCCTCGCAAACTCCCAATCCGGAGGGGATTGATAGCATATTAGGGTTTGACGAGAAAAGAGACCAATATCTGTGGTTACAAACAGGTTGGCATCAAAACAAAAAAATCCGAGGAATAACAGTTTATGTGCGGATTAAAAATGAAAAAATATGGATTGAGGAAGATTGGACAGAGGAAGGTATTGCGACCGATTTCTTGAGAGAAGGTATACCCCAAAATGAGATTGTGTTAGCTTTTCATTCTCCGGAAAAACGTCAGTTTACAGAGTTTGCGACTGCTTAAATTGTCGAGATAGAAATGTATAAAATAGTAGTTACTAAGAGCGCTCTTAGTAACTACAAACTTACAGTAATTTATTCGTGCCTATAGAGTACCGGACACTCTATAAAATTGCCTATCATAGGCTGTAATTTTATAGGAATAATAGTGATGAGTCAACTTTGTCAGAAAGGGATGCAATTAATGTAGTATTTTACAAGTGTAAAATACTACATTAATTATTCGGGTTTTCATGGTATGTGAAGACCACAAATAACCACGATAAAAATATTTTCAACAATTTCACCTACTCATTAAGTATGTAAGTGTATGTCGCATGATAATCAATAATACCAGGATCATATTTTTCATAATTACAAATAATTTTTTTAGCATCTATTTCACAAAAGTATTTATAATCTTTTCCTGTAGTTCGATGATAAGCAACAAATTTATTATTATCCCAGTATAATATTGACCAATATATATCGAAATTTAGCCTATCAATCCTAGCTTCAAATTTATCGACTGTTAAAAGCATGTTTACTTTATCTGGTCCACCTTGATTTTGTTCACCATTCTGAACCCAATCAATGTGAATTATCCCAGTCACCTTTTTATTGATAGGAAAACCTATCTTTTTTATTTCCTTTTCTGGATTCTGTGAGCAACTAGATAGAAAAAAAGTGAAAAAGATTATTAATAATAACTGATAATTTTGCTTGTAAAATAGCTTAACTACTTTTTTAAAACTTACGATTATCATATTTTCATTTTTATAATATGATAAATTATTCAATATTTAATCTAAAAATGACCTCAGTAAATTTATGTATTTTTTCAACTAATAACTAATACTTAGCTTAAACAGTCAAATATTGGAAATCTGATAGTTTTCGACTATCCACCAAAGTATTGCACTTTTATTAAGCGAAGGATTTGGATAATGAGAGCGCACTCCGTATCAATACTAAGATTGGGGAATGCGATCGCATAAGGGTAAGCGATACCCTATGGGAGCATCTCACCTTTGCAAATACAGGTTGTCATGCTGAATGGAGCGAAGCGCAA
>JANNEK010000380.1:0-5425 GCA_031378605.1 Chitinophagaceae bacterium
AGCTTGGCTTGGTTGAGTCATTCGGGTACTACTCCTCCGGAATCTTTTGTGAATCGTGGCCTTGACTGGTTACAAACATTTGGCGGTGGTTTGCTTACTACATGCGGATTATCTCATGTAGGCGGACCCGAGAAAGATGAATTTGGCGAAAGAGGTCTGCATGGTTTAATCAGCAATATGCCAGCAACAATTGAATCGATTGTTCAGCCAGATCCTGCCAACGGTAAATTTGAGATGAGTATTACGGGTATTATCAAAGAATCCCGGCTCTTTGGTCCAAGCCTTGAAATGCGACGAACGATTTCAGGAACACTTGGTAAAGCGGTTATTCATATATGTGACGAGATTGTAAACCGGGGTAACACGGCCGTTCCTCATATGTTGCTTTATCATTGTAATTTTGGATGGCCACTGGTAGACGAGGGTGCTGAAATCTTTTGGAAGGGTCGTTGGGCACCACGTCATCCAGATAAAAATCCAACGATCTTTACTACTAAAAATAATTTTCATAAATGTCCTCCTGCCTTAAATGATCATAGTGGTGCAGGAGAGGAAGTAGGTATTATTGATATTGAAGCGGATGCCCATGGGATGAGTGTTTGTGGAATTTATAATGAGAAGTTATCCATTGCCGTTACGCTGCGTTTTGCAAAAAAGCAATTACCCTGGTTAATCAATTGGCAACACTGGGCAAAAGGAGAATATGTTACCGGGCTGGAACCAGGTACACATCCACCAATTGGTCAGGCTGCTGCCAGAGAAAAGAAGACGTTGATTTTTTTAGAACCTGGCGAAACAAAAACCTACAACCTTTTTTTTGAAGTAATTGGTGATGAGGCCGGCATTCAACAATTAATCAATAAAGGAACGATTACAAATTAATCAATCGAAAAAGACTTGTATATGGGAATTCAACAATTGGCTGCAAATGCATTTGAACAAGGAAAAGGAATTTTACGGTTGGCCCCTACCTGGGTACCCAGATCATTTTGTGTACCTGGTCGAAGGATTAAATTACATCCTGATGATTATTATGTGCTGGGTGGACAACGGGGCGGGATAGACGAACGTTGGCTTTCTTCTACAACTCCGGCAAAGAATGGCCCACTCACAGGCGTAAATGAGGGATTGAGCCCTGTAGTATTTAATAGCGGTACTAAAGAAGAACATTTCTTATTAAAAGATGCAATCGATGAATTGAAAGGAGCGCTTATTGGTGATCGGTTATGGAAGGAATATGGAAGCTGGCCTATGTATTCTAAGTTTTTTGATAATATGGGTCCTCTTCCGCATCATGTACATCATAATGATGAAAAAGCAGCATTAATTGGACAGAAAGGGAAGCCCGAAGCTTATTATTTTCCGCCTCAACTCAATAATCATGGTGGGGATTTTCCTTATACGTTTATTGGTATTGCCCCTGGAACAACCCGCGAACAAATTAGAGAATGCCTTATAAATTTTACAAAAGGAGATAATAAGATAACGAACTATTCTCAAGCCTACCTTCTTGAACCAGGTACGGGTTGGGATGTACCGCCAGGTTTGCTGCATGCACCGGGTAGTTTGTGTACCTATGAACCACAAAAAGCCTCTGATGTATTTGCTATGTACCAATCTCTGGTAAATGAAGCCATTGTTCCGGAGGAATTATTGTGGAACGGAACACCACCCGGAAGTATTGGAGATTATGATGCCTTAATGGATGTGCTGGATTGGGAATTAAATATTGACCCCAACACCATGTCTAACCGCTTTATGAGACCAATACCTGTGAAAGCAGTTAATGAAATGAAAGCTGAAGGGTATATAGAGAATTGGGTTTGTTATAAGTCGGATGCTTTTGGTGCTAAGGAACTTACTGTTTTCCCCGGGCAAACGGTTACTATAAAAGATAATGCTGCTTATGGCATTATTGTGATGCAGGGACATGGAAGTTTTGGTGTTTGGAATATTGAAACTCCTGCTTTAATTCGTTATGGGCAATTAACCAACGACGAATTTTTTGTGAGTGAATCGGCTGCTAAAGAAGGTGTAAGAATAGTAAACCCTTCTACTACTGATCCAATTGTAATTTTAAAACATTTTGGTCCAAAAAATCCTGATATGAAATTGTAATCGTGTGTTATAATATCGATAAGTGATATTGCGTACTTATTAATTACTAAATTGAATGCTATGCCACAGAATAATTTTCCAAAACTCCATAACGCAACATGGCCCGGTGTTGTTGGTAAAGGCAATGATTCCGAACCGCCGGTTTCCTTAGATACTTTATTGAAACTTACGGCGGCGGCTAAGGTAAACGGAGTTGGCTTTGATGGTATTGATATTGGTTTATTAGAGCCGCATTTTAATATTGATGAAAGCGATGATGGTATAAAAAAACTGGTAGATAAAGTTGCTTCTTACAACCTGAAAATTGGAAGTCTTGTTGCTCCCATTTGGGGTGGGCCTGCCATGGGTTCTAAAGAAGAACGAAAAGTTTTTGTGGAAATGGTACGCAAAACTTGTCGATTTGGACAGAAGTTGCGTGATTTTGGAATACGCCCTTATGGTATCATTCGAATTGATTCGGCAAGTAAACCGGCAGACTGGGCAAAAGATGCGACCGCTAATACAAAATTGATTGCGGATACATTTCGGTTAGCCTGCGACGTTGCATCTGATTATGGAGAGAAACTGGCTGCCGAAGGAGAAATCTGCTGGGGTGGTATGCATAGCTGGAAGGCAATGGCAGATACGCTTGAAGCAGTTGATCGGAAAAATATTGGCTTCCAGGCTGACATGGCGCATACCCTTTTGTATTTGTTGGGATATAATAGTCCGGCCGACAGAATTTTACCCGAAGGTTTTGATTGGAAGAATAAAAAAGTTTTAGACGAGGCACTTCAAAAATTAACAGCAGTACTTAGGCCATGGACAATAGACTTTCATGTGGCACAGAACGATGGTACTGTATTTGGTTCCGGTTCCCATGATAAAACAGGCCGGCATTGCCTTGCTACTGACCCAAATGGCAAATTGGATATTCCACATCATGCAGGCTATTGGTTACGTAATGAAAACGGGGCACTTACTAAAGCGTTTAAGCATATTTGTTGGGATGGATGCATGTTTCCTAATGAAGTAATGACCAAACAACAAACCTGGAACGATATTCTTGCAACGCTTATCAAGGTTCGGGAGGCGCATGGGTGGTATGAAACTGAATGAAAATAAGTTTCGACTATTTCTCAAGAATTAATAATGTAGAATATGTCAACTAAAAAAGAACTTCGGATTGGTTTAATAGGTGGTGGATTTATGGGCCGAACCCATTCTAACGGTTATCGTAGAGTGCCAAATTTTTTTCCGGCACTTCAATATACACCCGTTTTGAAAGCTGTTTGTTTTCGCAATGAAGCCAAACTAAAGAGCTTTGCTGAACAATGGGGTTTTGAATCAGTAGAAACCGATTGGAAAAAATTGGTTCAGCGAAAGGATATTGATGCTATTGATATTTGTACTCCCAATGATACCCATGCCGAAATTGCCATAGCTGCCGCGGAGGCAGGGAAAATGGTATTGTGTGAAAAACCACTTGCACGAGATTTAGCAGAATCGCAAAAGATGGTTGATGCGATCGAAAAGGCAGGAGTGAAAAATACTGTTTGGTATAATTATCGTCGTATTCCTGCAGTAACCTTAGCTAAACAACTTATAGATTCCGGAAAACTGGGAAAAATATTTCATTACCGGGCAAATTTTTTACAGGATTGGACGATTAATGCCGACCTTCCTCAGGGTGGCGAAGGATTATGGCGCATGGATGCGGCTGTTTCAGGATCGGGTGTATTGGGTGATTTGCTTTCTCATTGTATTGATACGGCTATGTGGTTGAATGGAGGAATCAAAGATGTAACCGCAATGACAGAAACCTTTGTAAAAGAAAGAATGCATCAGCTTACAGGTAAAAAACAGGAAGTGCTTATTGATGATGCCTGTTCATTTCTTTGTCATTTTAAAAATGGTTCATTAGGTTTATTTGAATCTACCCGCTATGCACGCGGGCATAAGGCGTTGTATACATTTGAAATTAACGGAGCCAACGCCTCTATTCGTTGGGATTTGCATGATATGAACCGGCTTGAATTTTTTGATAATAGTGATGCTTCAATCGTACGAGGTTGGCGTTCGATTCTTGTAACAGATAGCGAACAACCTTATATGGATAAATGGTGGGTACCTGGTCTTGGTATTGGATACGAACATTCTTTTGTTCACCAGGTAGCCGATTTTTTAAAAAGTATTGAAACGGGTGAATCCTGTTCTCCCACTTTTATGGAAGCATTAGATACGCAAAAGGTTTGCCAGGCGGTGCTTGACTCTGCCGCTACTAAAAATTGGAAAGAAACTCATTTATAAGAAAACGCGATTACTCTTAATAATAAATAATTATGTTACAGAAAATAACACTTCGGTTACTATGGATAGTTATAATTGTCAATAGCTTCAAGTTGAATGCGCAGCAATCAAAGGCAGGGTTTGTGCGAATGTTTGATGGTAAAACGATGAAGGGATGGGATGCCGACGCTAATTTCTGGCGTATTGAAAATGGTAGTTTTGTTGGCGAAGTAACACCCGCTAAAGCCATTAAAACAAATACTTTTTTGATTTGGCGTGGAAGCATGCCCGCTAATTTTGAGTTTAAAGCGCAATTCCGTATTAGTCCCGAAGGTAATAGTGGTGTCAATTACCGCAGTGAAGAATTAAAAGATATTCGCTATGCGTTAAAAGGTTACCAGGCAGATATCGATGGGGCCAATCAATATACTGGTCAGAACTATGAAGAAAGAGGCAGAGGATTTTTGGCGATGCGCGGGCAAAAAGCATTATTAAAGTTAAACGCCCAACCTTTGGTTACTGGTTCAGTGGGCGATACCGATTCTTTAAAGGCGCTTATTAAAACAGGCGACTGGAACGAGATACATATTATCGTAAAAGGCAACCGTATGCGTCATTATGTAAATGGTATTTTAATGAGTGAAGCCATCGATGAGGATGCCACTCACCGAAAAATGAAAGGCTTATTGGGGCTGCAGGTACATGTAATGGAATCAATGAAAGTGGAATACCGGAATCTTTTTTTAAAGGAGATTAAATAATGAAAATGGTGAAAAGGAAATAATCCCTGGTATATTCTTTTAACGTAAACCTGCATCAAGTTGATAGCAGGTTTTTTAGTTTTTATTTGGATGGCAACAAAAATAGTCTTTTCTTTGAGTGTACTACTTAACTAATACACTAATGATAGAACTAAAAAACCTTTCGTTTGGATACCATCGAAAAAAATTGTTGTACCGGAATTTAAATCTACAGCTTAAAACAGGAAGTATTTATGGGCTATTGGGTCGCAACGGAGCCGGTAAATCAACACTCATCA
>JANNEK010000401.1:0-29371 GCA_031378605.1 Chitinophagaceae bacterium
AATCAACCGCAAAGAAAATTACGATCTTTCTACGAAAAGGCACCTATTATCCCGACACTACGATTGTACTGGAATCAGAAAAAATAAAGAATAAAATAATTCAGATTAGTGCTTATAAAAAAGAATTAGTTACAATAAGTGGTGCAAAAAAAATTCCTGTATCATGGAAACTTTATAAGGATAATATTTATCGATCAACGATTGATATAGCTTTTGAACCCGATGCTTTATTTATAAACGGAGCACAACGGCCCATGGCCAGGTATCCAAATTATGATAGTAACGCACGTGTGTTTAATGGGGTAGCCGATGATGCTATAAGCGATGAAAGAGTTAACCGTTGGAAAAACCCCGCTGGTGGATTTTTTCATGCACTTCATAGCGGCGAATGGGGAAGTTTTCATTATCAAATTACAGGAAAAGATAACCTTGGTAAATTGATGATGACAGGTGGCTGGCAAAATAACCGCCCGGCTCCACTGCATCCTGATTTTCGATTTGTTGAAAACATTTTTGAAGAATTGGATTCCCCCGGAGAATGGTATTATAACGGCCATGAAAAAGTGCTTTATTATTACCCATTAAGTACTGCAGATCTGCAGGCCGGCAACGTTGAATTATCCTTTCTAAAGTCGTTGGTCCATTTATCGGGTAGTGAACAAAATCCTTTAAAAAATATTCGTATCACCAACATTAATTTTGCTCAAACCAAGAGATTATTGATGGAGAAACATGAACCCTTATTGCGTAGCGATTGGAGGGTGAATCGTTCCGGCGCAGTAATCGTGGAAGGAACGGAAAATTGTTCTATTGAGGGTTGTAAATTTTCACAGTTGAGTGCAACCGCTATTATGGTAAGCGGGTATAACAAACGGGTTATGATCGGCAATAATACGATAGAAGATATTGGAGGCAGTGGCATTTGTTTTATTGGCGATACAACTGCCGTTCGCTCGCCTGCATTTAGCTATGAAGAATTTTTGCCCTATGAAACAACTGATAAAACGCCTGGCCCTAGGAACAATTTGTTTCCGCAGCACTGCGTTGCCGATAATAATTTAATTCATGATATTGGAGTTATAGAAAAGCAGGCAACCGGTGTCGAAATTTCTATGTCGCAGAATATACTGGTAAGGCATAACACTATTTACAATACCCCCCGTGCCGGAATTAATATTGGCGACGGAACATGGGGAGGTCATGTGATTGAATATAATGAGGTATTCAACACCGTACAGGAAACCGGCGATCATGGCGCATTTAATTCGTGGGGTAGAGACCGGTATTGGAACGCCAATAGAAATTATATGGATAGTATCGTGGCGGTGCATCCGGAAATGATTTTACTGGATGCTCAGGCAACAACAATCATCCGGTACAATCGTTTTCGGTGCGACCACGGTTGGGATATTGATCTCGACGATGGTTCTTCAAACTATCATATCTATAATAATATTTGCCTGAATGGTGGATTAAAGTTGCGGGAAGGATTCAATCGTATTGTTGAAAACAACATTATGATTAATAATTCTTTTCATCCTCACGTTTGGTTTCAGCATAGTGGAGATGTATTCAGGCATAATATTATTACCCGTAAGTATTATCCCATTGCAGTGCCCTATTGGGGAAAGGAAATTGATTATAATTTTTTTCCCGATTCCGCAGCACTGAACGATGCCCGTAAAAACAATACAGATAAAAATAGTGGTTATGGAAACCCAGGTTTTTTAAATGCCTCAAGTGGAAATTACCGGGTGAGAAAAAGCAGTCCGGCACTGGCAACTGGGTTTAAAAATATTGATCCGAATAGTTTTGGAGTTGTTAATCCTGCTTTAAAGGAGAGGGCGTTGAAAGTAGTAATACCTCCTTTGATATTGCCTTTAACCCAATTCGATAAAAAGCCTCCGCCGATAGAATGGCTTGATGCGGTGTTACGAAATGTTAATGGAGCAGAGGATAAATCTGCGTACGGATTATCATCGGTTGCAGGAGTTATTGTTGTTTTAATAAATCAAAAAATTCAGCAATCCGGATTACAAATTAAAGATGTTATTGTTGAAGTAGAAGGGAAACCTATTAAAGATATAGTTGAATTGATGAACCAGTACCAATCGGTAAACTGGACTGGCCGAATGAATATAACCGTACTAAGAAATCAAAAGGAAATAGCAATTTCGCTGAAACTTAAATAAACAAAAATATTCACACAAGAATGTAAAATACTATATTCAATGTATACTCAACTTGCTTAATCACTATTAACAAAAGATGATCAGCAAAATTAGAAAATTAGCAATCATGAAAAAGCTCGTGCTCGGTTTTGTTTCGATTTTAGTTGCAAGTCTTTCGTACAGTCAACAAACTTCATCTTCTCAGTGGCACGGGTTTGAGAAGAAATCTTTTTCTTTTGAAGCACGAAGCGCCTATATCGTAAAACCTTCAATTGCCCTGGCCGGCAACCCGTGGATATGGCGGGCTTATTTTCCGGATTGGCATTATGAGATGGACAGTATTTTGGTGTCGAAAGGATTTCATATCGCGTTTATTGATTGCAGTGATATGTTTGGTAATGCTGAGGCAATGCAGGTATGGGAAAAGTTTTACCGGCACCTTACTGCTGCCTTTTCCTTCTCAGAGAAACCTGTTTTGGAAGGAGTAAGCAGGGGTGGTCTTTATGTTTACGGATGGGCAAAAAGGAATCCCGATAAGGTAAGCTTTATATATGCGGAAGCTCCTGTGCTTGATATCAGAAGTTGGCCCGGTGGAAAAGGAGCCGGTCGCGGCAGCGCAGACGATTGGAAAAAATGTTTAACTGCCTTTAAGATTACCGAGGCGGAAGCATCCAATTTTAAGCATAATCCCATTGACAATATTGAATCCCTAGCTGCTTATAAAATTCCAACGGTACATGTAGTATGTATGCAAGACAGTATTGTTCCGGTTGCCGAGAATACTGCAATTATGGAAAAAAGATTACTACAGGCCGGAGGAAAGATCATCATCGACAACATGACTGAAGACATTTCGCTGGAGGGACATCATTTTAAAATTACTGACCCGAACAGGTATGCGGAAATAATAATGAATCAGACAATCCCTATTCGTAAATTAATTTCATCAGCTTCTTTTATTGAATTAAACGGGAAATTAAATAATACTATTTCTAAATTAAGAAATCGCAAATCATTAACGGTTGCCTTCCTCGGAGGTTCTATCACGTATAATACTGGTTGGAGAACGAAACTTACCCAATATTTGCAGGAAACCTATCCGGCAACACAATTCAAGTTTATAGCTGCAGGAATTCCTTCATTGGGTAGTTTGCCTCATGCATTCCGTTTGCAGACGGATGTGTTAGACAAAGGCGTTATTGATTTGCTTTTTATTGAAGCCGCCGTGAATGATCATGCTAATAAAACGGCGGAAGTAATACAGCGCCGTTCGATGGAAGGAATAATACGGCATGCATTTACGGTTAACCCTGCCATGAATATTGTTTTGATGGCCTTTGCCGATGAAGATAAAATTCTTGATTACGAAAAGAACATTGAGTCAGTAGAGGTGAAGGTTCATCGGCAATTAGCCAAATATTATGGTTTGCCTTTTATCAACCTTGCTAAGGAAGTTTGTGAAAGAATTAATCATGGTGAGTTTACCTGGAAAGATGATTTCAAAGATCTTCATCCTTCTCCTTTTGGACAGAACCTGTACTTTCAATCCATAAAAACAATGCTGCAGCTTTCCGATCATGCATATCGGGGAGAAGGTACCGTTGGGATAAAACAACCCGTAGCTCTCAACAATAAGAGTTATGAAAAGGGAGTGTATGTAAATGTAAATAAGGCAACCAATCTAAAAGGATTTTCTATAATGGAGAAATGGTCGCCCGCCGACCATAAAGAAACACGGGAGGGTTTTGTACATGTTCCCGTATTGGAAGCAACGGAAGTAGGTAGCTTATTTCGTTTACTCTTTACCGGTAACGCAGTAGGTATTGCTATTGTATCAGGACCCGATGCCGGAGTAATTGAATATAGAATTGATAAGGGTGAAACAAAAAGCCTTAGTCTTTTTACGGAATGGAGCAATTACCTGCACCTGCCCTGGTATTTAATGTTAGGAGATGGACTACAATCGGGGAAACATTCGTTGGATATAAAAATTTCTCCGGGCAAGGGAAATTCTGAGGGTAGTGCCTGCAGAATTATTTACTTCCTGGTAAATAAATAGTTTTGGGCACCGCAAGTTCTTTTCTTACTTCAATGCTTTTTAACCGTTGGTTTATCCATTCTTTACTATATCCCAATTTTAAGTAATTCTCCATGGCACGGTCAATATTTTTTTCGGGATCCTGAATTTCTTCAATACGTTCGTAACCTGTTTTGGCCAGCCATTGCTTAAAAGGTTCTGCTTTGGGCGAAGGTATAGATTGTATAAGGCGTAACAATTGCTCTGTATCAGCAACATCTGTAAGCCTTTGTTTGCCATCCGGTGCTTCCATTTTCAAAGCGTTACAATTTGTAACGGTTTTATTTCCCTCTGCTTTCAGCCTTTTCTTTAACACTCTCCAATAAACCTGTGGGTTAGGGCTATCCGTTAAAATTGCAATTACATCTGCAATGGCAAAATACTATTGTTCATTTTCAGCATCCCAATGGCTACGTATTTTTTTACTTTCGAATAATTTGATATTACTCATAAGAATTTATTTTTTCTTAATCTTTTTCTTCTCCTTCACAAACAACCCTGCTGTGTATTTATCATACAACTCAAATAAAAACTCAATACGTTTGGTTTCATTTATAAAAGGCTGGCTGCGGTAACACAAATCTACTGCCTTATCCAACGCATTGTGAGCTTTTACCAATGCAGGAGGCATGGTGTTGGGGTCGTATAAATCGGCTAAGGAAGCCCCCCTGCCCCCCATAGGGGGGTTCTGAAAAACAGCTCTTGCATCCAATACTGCCTGTGCCACTTTTTCAACTGTTTCTTTTTGTTTGGCTGTTGGATTTTCTGGCCAAGGGAAATTATTATAGACAATAGTGTTTGAATAACTGTATCGACTCTCCAGTCTACCACATGTATATCTCATCCAGGTCATGTGCATTAATGAAGTTAATACTCCAAAATGAAATAATGAGGCATTGGGAAGGTTAAAGAGTTTATCACCACAGATGATTTCTTTTGTACAAAAATCAATCGGAATATACTTTCTATTTTCCGACGAAACTTTTGGTATAGCTAAATAATCAGAATTCGGTTGTCTTTCTTCGCCAAATAATGAAGGAAACTTTGCAGCCTTCAACGTCTGGATTCTTTTACTTTTTTCTCTAAATGCATTAACTCTTTCAATTCTTTCATATAACAACGGCATTCTCTTTACCTCAGTCAAATCTACATCCTTTAACCAGATACAATATCGTGGAATACTATTGAGAAATTCTTTTGCCATTAAAAAAGGTCTTATAAACTTTTCGGCATTAGGATACTTTTCTATTAGTATATTTTTTTCTTCTTGGTTTAATAATAAGTTACCGTCATCAATTGCATCGCTACCTCTATTTATTGAAGGAACCTGGCAAATAGGAATACTTCTTTTTTGAATGAAAGTATCTTTCCCTTCTACCAAATAGGGATTTATGTTTGAGACTTCTATTTCATGCGGCTCACCTTTGATATCCTCGTATTCAAATAAGCGTTTGATTGGAGTATCAAAATTTGAAAATCCAATAATTACTACATGAACACCGGCATTTCCCCTTGCTTCATTACTCCATTTGAAAGTTCTGTGTGCAAAGTGAATTTTGACTTTATACCTATTATATAATTCATTCCAAAGAATACCAACTTGTTCCCCTTGAGATATTGAATTTGTACTTACGAAAGCGATTTTAGTTTTAGGCAAGTCTTTTTCTTCAATTTTATTTACATCAGTTATGTATTTCGCTGCTTTGATATACCATGCAGCAACATAATCCATTACGCCTGCTCCTTTCACACCTTCAAAAACATTTTCTAAATCTTCTTTTTGTTCTTTACTCTGCCAAGCATAACCGATAAAAGGAGGGTTACCTAAAATATAATTATACTTCGGATGTTCTTTCTCCCAGGGCATTGGGTCAATCAGGCTTTGCCAATCGGTACGCAAGGCATTGCCATGTATAATGGTGGCACTCTTTTTCAGGGGTATGCGTTTATAATATTCACCAAAATTTATGCTGGCCTGTTCGTTCATCTGGTGGTCCATCAGCCACATGGCTACCTGTGCTATCTGGCTGGGAAATTCTTCATACTCAATTCCGTAAAACCTATCCACATCCACCAAAAAATAATCGTTCACACTGGTTATCTGCTGGCCTTTCAATAATGCCTTTACAATATCCAGTTCCAGCAAACGAAGTTCACGGTAAGCTATGATTAAGAAGTTTCCACATCCGCAAGCAGGGTCTAAAAACCGCAGCTTGCTTATTTTATCATGCAGCTTTTTTAATTTGCCCTTATCGTTTTTTATTTTATTAAACTCTGCCCATAGGTCATCTAAAAATAATGGCTTTATTAATTTAAGAATATTCTGTTCGCTTGTATAATGAGCACCCAGGTTTCTTCGGGATTTTTCATCCATCACACTTTGAAACAGCGAACCAAAAATGGCCGGAGATATTTTGCCCCAATCCAATAAACAGCAATCGAGAAGTATGCGGCGCATTTCGCCATCAAAATGTGCCATTGGTAATTGTTCTTCAAACAACTTACCATTTACATACGGAAAGGCGGCTAATGCTTCATCTAAATTTTTAAAACGTTTATCTTCTTCCGTATTCAATACCTGGAACAACTGGCTGATATGTGCGGCAAGGTCGCTGCCATCTTCATTTGTCTTAAGTTCTAGGTATTCACTTAAAATTCCTTTTTCAAAAATGCTGGTATCATCGGCAAACAAACAAAAAAGCAAACGAACCAAATACAATTCTAAATGATGGCCAGTGTAACCGATGGCTTTTAATTTATCATGCAGTTTCCCCATCAGTGCAGCCGCTTCAATATTTACAGGGTCTTGTTCTTTGTAAATTCTTTTTTGATAACCTGCTATAAAACCAAAAAGATGAACATGGTTTACAAAATCTGAGAGTTTAAATTCATGATGAGCCCCCTCCCGACCTCCCCCAAAAGAGGAGGAGTTTTCTAAATCATATAAGCGGAACCTTTCAAAATCACTGACCAATATATAACGGGGCAGTTCTTTTTCTTTTAATCCGGGAAAATAATCTTTGGCTTGTTGATAAGCCTTGTCAAGGTCTTTGCCACGACTCTTATGTTCTACCAGTATTACACCTTTCCATAGCAAATCAATAAAACCTGTTTTATTGTCAATCTTTTTTACCTGCTGCTCAAATGCAGCCACCCTGCGGCGGCCTATACCAAATACATTAAAGAAATCATCCCAAAAAGATTTGGCTTCAGCATCTTCGCTTACTTCGTTTTCCCATTCTTTACTAAAGGCAGTGGCCCGGGTTTTTATTTCATTCCAGCTTAATGGCATAGTACTTATAAGGATAGTTGTAAATATAAGGTTTACCAATCAATTGTAATTAGCATACCAATAGAGCCTGAATAAATGATGGCTTACAACACTCCCGCATCCTAAAATAATAGTATCCTTTAATGGTTCCTATTTAATCATCAGCCCTGGGATCTGATAACCCGATTCGAAAAGTTGAAGTATCTATATTTATAAAAGAGAAATAGTTTTTGAAAAAAAAATTTTCCAGAACAGTTAAACCTATATCCGATTTTCTACAATCGAGATTAATTAAACATCAACCTATTTAGTAACAATTCCTATAGATGTAACCTATGCAAAGAACAAATTGAAGACTTATTATCAATTAAAAAATTCTAAAATCTTAAATATGCTTTTGCATTATTCTGGAAGAAATCATCAGAAAGCTATTGACAATGGCTTTAAACTTCACTTGGCTTTGCACATTAAACATTCACCTATGGATTCTAATTAACGAATTCAAAACAGCTTCTTAGTGCCTCCAATAATTCGTTCTGGTTCATATTGTACAGTTTATCCGAATCGAATTCTTTCCGAAGCATTCGGGACAATTTATGAATCCCGTTATCAGGGTTAAGTTAAATCTATTCTAACGTAATAATTTTTTTACTGCAGAAGGATGCAATACTCATCTCTGCGGCTCTGCGTCTCCTGCGGTTATCTTTTGCCACGAAAGCGCGAAGTTGTTTTAAGAAGTACTTCTATTATTTTTTTGCTGTAAAAAGATGCAGTACGCTTCTCTGCGACTTTGCGCCTCCTGCGGTTATCTTTTACAACGAAAGCACGAAGTTATTTTACAAAGCACTTCTACTTTTTTGTGTGAATTGATATACGTCAACATATACTTACCATAACACTAGCCTCATTTTCATTTACAATTTCTTCTCCGGGCAACAGGGGATAACCTGAACCGGTTTTCGCCGTAATAACCACTCAATTTCCAAGGAGATAGTTAAAGGTATTTTGTTATTGGTATATCGGCGCAGTATACCTGATATTGGTAAATACCTGAGGTTAAAAAGATGAGCGTGGATATTGATGACCATTTTTTAAACTATTAATGAGTTAATAGATATAGAATACTACTTTGTACAGCAGAATCACGGATCACTTTTTTATGTGCGGTACCATTATTAGATAAATTTCCATCATCCGATACTTCTTGCGACCAAATTATTTTTTTATTTTTTCCATCCAGAAATTGTATCACCTTCTCAATATTATTTTTTTCATTTTTGTGAAATTTGTTTTTCTTATTTTCCAGGAAACCAGGCTGATAAAATCGTTGCATTCCAACAAGTGGGGCATCGTGAAATTTATTATTTTTTGTTTCAACTAAGCCGGAAACGGCATAGAGTATAGTGCCAGGATAAAAAAGTTCAAAAAATGGAACGTTCGCGGCTCGTTTCTCTACACTATCGCTAAGGGCGAACATATAAAAAGAACTGATCTGTTTTTCTGCTTTGGAAAGTGTTTGGGCAAACAGTTCCATGGTACAAGAGGGTACAGAAAATATCACATTAAAGTTTAAATTTTTATATTTCTCCTTCGATGCAGCCTGCAATAAATGACAGATCATAATAGTGCCCGTGCTTGAACCGACCAGGAAAATTTTTAGCGGTACTTGTTTTTTAGCACTTCTGTCACTATTCACTCTTACAAGTTCATCGAGCAAAGCCGTTCCTCCATAAGCGATACCATCGGGGTTGAAAGCATCTATCACTTGTTGTTTTGATTTTCCCCAAACGCATTGCGCTGCTAAACGAATACCCTTAATAATTCCATTACTTGAGTTTAAAAAAATCTCTTCGAAAATAGTCATGCGTACTCCATGACCACGGCGTTTTATAAATCGATATGATATAGTGGCAATAATTTTGGAAACATCGTAAAAGGAAATGAGAAAGTTACCATTTATTATTTTTTCTTTTTCAGGTGCAAATCCTTGCTGCAGTTTTGCTTCTTTGCGACAAAGATCCTGAAGAATTGTGTCCCCTATAAGATCTTGTTCAAATTCTTCCTGTATTTTTTTATCGTTTAAAAAATCATTCCGAATTAAATCTTTGTCATCTTGTTGTTCAAGTTCATTTCGAAAAACAGTTTCTAGGTTGGCAGTATCTTTAATTTCTCTATATATAGTCTTCGATGCTTGAATAGTTAGGGCATCTTCACCCACATAGGCGTATTTTCGATTAAATTGAACCATCAAATACTGAATGCTTTTTAATTTAATTGCAGTTGCAAAGGCAGAATCCAGCGAATTATCAACAGTTTCAACATATGAATCATTTGGTTCTTTCTCACATTGAAATTCATTAGTTACAGTAGACCATATTACATTTCCCAAGCCGCCTCCATATAAAACATAAAAAGGAAAACATTTTCCTTTACGGATTACTCCATCGAGCCCTATTTTCTTTGGGTCAGTGTAAGATTCTTGTATTGGAATAAAACCACCGTGAAAATATATTACTAAACTGTTCTCTTTTTTTTCAATAGCATCGAATGTATTGGATAAATCTGCTCTGGAGGTAATAGGTACGTGATCTTTCGGCTGCTCTATTCTGAATTTGCCGTCTGAAAGTCGCATATAATTTAACTTATCCAGGTCATCATTGCCAGGCACAACAGTCGGCAAAGGTTCAGGTATAGGAGAGATATTTGATTCATTATTTCCGCAGTGCAGGTTTATAATACAAAGAATATAAAATACAGTATGCAGAAAGATTTTTCTTTGTAGTAATAACTTCATTGCAGCAGGTTTTAGTTTGTGGAAGATAATGCTTCTTCGTATTGAACCAAAACATATTCGTGTATTTGTTCATGTTACGGATATTTAGTAATTTGATTATGAATATAGATATCTGCGGTAGTCTTTATTTTAAAAGCTTTTTATTATTTTCAAGAATGAAACCCCCTGTACTAACCACGGCAATCCTGCTTTCAGTTATTGTTTTTTTTTCAGTAGCTGGTTGGATGAGTACTATGCGATCCGAATTGGTTATTCCGGCATGCCCTACCAATGCTCTTTATTCACTGGAATCAGCTTGGTCAAAACAACGGGTAGAAGAAGTAATCAGTTGTTGGAAAAAAGAAGGTAAATTAGATTTAGCGATAAGGTTTAATAAAATCGACCTGCTTCTTTTTATTGGTTATATACCCTTTCTTTATTTCGGCCTTCGCCGGCTTGCGCTAATTTTTCCTAACCTATTTGGTAAGGCTCTAAAATTGCTGACACTACTCACCATTCTTACGGGCATTTTTGAGATTATGGAAGGGGTTGCAATTTACGTATGGTTAAGCGGTCATGTAGATACTATAACTCCCATTATTATCGGGATAACATCTTTTTTAAAATTTGTAGTTGTTATTCCGATAGCTTTAATGGTAATAGGAGGTTTTTTGTTTGCGTTGATAAAAAAAGGTCAATAAGTGTTTGATAACATATTCATGTATTATTCATTTTTGAATGCCAGGAAATACAATCCTTGCTTTTTATTTCAGTAATAATTTTAGTTGACATGAGTATAAAAATAAAAATTGTCGTACTTTACTACCATTGAATAAATGAAAAAATCAGGGAAACAAAATAGGATTCTCTTATAGTACTGTATAGATATTCTTTAAAACGTCAGAAATTTTTATCATGGAAAATAAGCGAAGAAGGTTTTTAAAACTAAGCGGACTTAGCTTTCTCGGAATAACGGGCGGAGCAAGCTTGAAAGAGTTTTCATCACCCTTAACTGTGGTTGATCAAAAGGCGATTCGTTCTTCCATCTCTAACTACGATTCAAAAATAATGAATAAGAATACGAACGAAAATAACCTGAGCCTTATTGGCCTTTATGGTGATTGGGCCATTTCACTACATGAAAATAAATTACCTGCCTTTTCATTCCGCAAAAAAGATTGGTCGGGTATTGATGTATGGAGAAAGGCTGCTAAAAAAAGAATGATCGAACGGATGGCTATTCCTGATCTTGGTAAAATTCCAACAGTTCAACGCGTTAAACAATATTCATACGATGGGCTGCACATTGAAGAACTAACCTGGCAATTACCAGGTGGCAGGTCAACAGAAGCTATCTTATTAAAACCATTAAACGTTACAGGTAAATTGCCGGCAATTCTTGCTTTTCATGATCACGGTGGTAATAAATATTTTGGTACCCGAAAAATCACCCAAACATCCGATCATCCGCATCCGTTGATGCATGAACATAGAAAAGAATACTATGAAGGTCTTGCCTGGGCAAACGAAATAGCCAAACGCGGATATGTTGTATTGGTGGCAGATGCATTCCCCTTTGCAAGCAGAAGAGTAATGATACAGGATGTGCCCGATCATCTTCGTAATGGATTAACGGATCAGGATCCTGAAAATCCAGCGAATATAAAATTGTATAACAATTGGGCATCCGACCACGAAGCAATTATGGCCAAATCTTTATTTAGCGCCGGTACTACATGGCCCGGTGTATTCTTTGCAGAGGACCGAATGGCACTGGATATTTTATGTGCCCGTGAAGAAGTGGATGTAAAACGTATTGGTTGTGGAGGACTATCGGGAGGAGGTATGCGAACCGTATTTATGGGCGGACTGGATCCGAGAATTAAATGTGCCATTTGTGTTGGGTTTATGACTACCTGGAAAGATTTTGTACTTCACAAATCATTTACACATACCTGGATGACTTATGTTCCGCTATTACCTAATGAATTGGAATTTCCTGAGATACTCGGATTGCGTGCACCACTGCCAACGCTTGTTTTAAATGATTCTGAAGATAATTTGTATACCATTGGCGAAATGAAAGAAGCCGATAAAATTTTATCCGAAGTATATAAAAAAGCAGGGGCTTCTGATAAGTATCAATGTTCTTTTTATCCCGGACCGCATAAGTTTGATGCCAACATGCAGCACGAAGCTTTTGATTGGTTTGATAAATGGTTGAAAGCCTGATAATAATTTATTGAAACATTCTAAAAATAAATTCAATGGAAACTAACAGAAGAGATTTTTTAAAGTTATCTGGATTAACAGGGATAGGCATTGCCGGATCCGCTGTTTTAAACAATAGCATTGCCGCAAGTTCTTATGCTAATGATTCAGCCCCGGCCCATTTTAATATGTGTGGTTATGCTGCTCCTAAATTAAATACAGTGCGCATTGGATTTATTGGTTTGGGAAACAGGGGGCCCGGTGCCGTAAATCGAATGACACATATTGACGGAGTTGATATAAAAGGTTTATGTGATATACGACCGGAAAAAGTGAATGCTGTAAAAAAAACATTGGAGGGATCCATCCATCGACCAGATATCTATACCGATAAAGAAGAAGCATGGAAAAAAATGTGCGACCGAAAAGATATTGATCTGATATATATCGCTACTCCCTGGGCCATGCATACACCTATGGCGGTATATGCTATGAAGCAGGATAAGCATGTTTGTATCGAAGTACCTGCAGCCAAAACGATAGAAGAATGCTGGCAACTTGTTCAAACCTCCGAGCGTACACGAAAACACTGTATAATTTTGGAAAATTGTTGTTACGATTTTTTTGAATTACTTACGTTGAATATGAACAGGCAGGGATTGTTGGGTGAAATTGTACATGGTGAAGGAGCCTATCTTCATACGTTGCTGGATTCTAATTTCAGTAAAGACTCTTACTATGATATGTGGCGATTGAAAGAAAATTTCCGAAATGGAAATTTGTATCCAACCCACGGGCTTGGGCCTGTGGCACAGGCTATGAATATTAATCGGGGCGATAAAATGGACTATCTCGTAGCTGTTTCGGGCAACGATTTTCAAATGGCGGATAAAGCAAAGGAACTTGCAGCAAGTGATAATTTTTATAAGCCATTCGCCAATAAAAATTACCGGGGTAGTATGAATACTACTACCATACGCACCAATAAAGGAAAAACTATTATGCTGCAACACGATGTTACGTCGCCCAATGTTTATTCACGTATTCATAAAATAAGCGGAACAAAAGGATCTTGTATAAAATATCCCGGCCCGGGGCGCATTGCGTTTGGACATGAAGATTGGTTGAATGAAGAAGCGTTCAAAAAAATGGAAGAAAAGTATACAGCACCTATCGTAAAAAAAGTAGGAGAGATGGCCAAAACCGTAGGTGGCCATGGGGGTATGGATTTTTTAATGGATTGGCGCACGATTGATTGCCTTCGAAATGGGTTGCCTGTTGATATGGATGTATATGATGCGGCATTGTGGAGTTCGATTGCTCCATTAAGTGAATGGTCCGTTGCGCATCGGTCCAATTCAATTGATATTCCTGATTTTACTTCTGGTGACTGGAAAACGAATCTGCCAATTGATATTTCATTGGAGAAGGGAGGCAATACAAAAGTGAAGGGATAAACTGCAGCCGCGTAATAACTTTTATGAATCTTGCTATATTAAATAATGCAATAGAATTGGGAAAGGCTGCAGGTAGCAAAGCAGCTCAACTGATTCGGGAAGCGATTGTTGCTAAGGGTGAGGCTTCCATCATACTGGCAACAGGAGCCAGTCAATTCGAAACAATTTCTCAATTGATTGCAGAAGAAAATATTGATTGGAGTAAAGTAACAGTGTTTCACCTGGATGAATATATTGGCTTACCTAAAACACATCCGGCAAGTTTTAGAAAATATTTGGAAGACCGTTTTTTATCAAAGATACCTTCTTTAGTAGCTGTTAATTTAATAGACGGAGAAAAAGAAACTACCGGGGAATGTGCCCGCCTGGGTCAATTAATAAGCAATCACCCGGTGGATGTTGCGCTTGTTGGTATAGGTGAAAATGGGCACCTTGCGTTTAATGATCCCCCTGCAGATTTTGAAACCGATCAACCTTATATTATTGTAGCATTAGACGAAGCATGCAGGAAACAGCAACTTAACGAGGGTTGGTTTACATCGATCGATGAAGTACCCGCTTTTGCAATCAGTATGTCGGTAAATCAAATTTTGCAGTCGAACTATATTATTTGTTCGGTGCCCGATAGCCGAAAAGCAATGGCAGTAAAAAATACGTTTGAACAACCTGTAAGTAATTTGTATCCTGCTGGTATTTTGCAATTACATCCTAATTGTTTCTTTTATCTTGATACACACTCGGCAGCACTTCTTTCGCAAATATCTTATAAATGAAAACAAACATAAAACTGATACCTATCTCTCCAACTACAAATTCTCTAAGTAAACAAAGCAATTTTATTTCAATTCTTATCATTGGTGTATTGTTTTTTATTATTGGTTTTGTATCCTGGGTAAATGCAATCCTGATACCTTATTTTAAGATTGCCTGCGAGTTAAATAATTTTCAATCTTACCTTGTAACCTTTGCATTTTATATTTCTTATTTTATAGTGTCGTTGCCTTCCGCCTTTCTTTTAAAAAAATATGGATTTAAAAAAGGGATGATGATCGGGTTTTGGATAATGTCGTTAGGTGCTTTTATTTTTGTGCCTGCAGCACAGATGAGAACCTATGAACTATTTCTTGTTGGCCTTTTTACCATTGGCGCTGGCCTTGCAATATTGCAAACTGCGGCGAATCCATATATCACCGTGTTGGGTAGTAAAGAAAGGGCCGCACAACGATTTAGCATCATGGGTATTTTTAATAAAGGCGCAGGAATTATAGCCCCGCTTATATTTGCTGCCGTTATTTTAAGAGCTACAGATACAGATTTGTTTAAGCAGTTAAGTACAATGTCTGAAGTAAATAAAAATGAAGCATTAGATGAATTGATCCGAAGAGTTATTGTTCCTTACATTTTTACAGGTGTTGTGTTGTTTGCGTTGGGGTTATTGATACGTTATTCACCGCTTTCAGAAATCAATACCGAACAGGAAAGCCCGGCGCTTACATCAGCAAATGCAGGTAAGAAAAACATTTTTCAATTTCCGCATTTAATATTAGGCGCCATTGGAATTTTTTTGCATGTAGGTACACAGGTGATCGCCATTGATACAATCATTGGTTATGCCAATTCGATGAATATTGACTTATTAGAAGCCAGGATTTTTCCTTCCTACACACTTACAGCCACCATCATAGGTTATATACTGGGAATTATTTGTATTCCGAAATTCATACAACAGGTAAATGCGCTGAGAATTTGCACGGTACTCGGAACAATATTTACTTTTCTTATCATCTTTACCAATGGACAAATTGATTTACTACATCATAGTGTTGATATTTCTATATGGTTTGTAGTGTTATTGGGTTTTGCAAATTCCTTAATATGGGCGGGTATATGGCCATTGGCACTGGATGGTTTAGGAAGATTTACAAAAGTTGGTGCTTCTATCATGATTATGGGACTTTGCGGCAACGCTATTCTTCCGCTGATTTATGGATGGCTGGCCGATTTGTATAATGTACGTTTAGCCTATTGGGTATTACTTCCCTGTTATCTGTACCTTGTGTTTTATGCAATGAATGGACATAAAATAAGACGATGGACAATCACCAAACGATAAAAATTTTCAATGGTAAAATAATAACACCGGGTAAAATTATTCCCGATGGTTCTATTCTTATCAAAGAAAATAAGATTGCAGCTATCAATGAAAAGAATATTGAGGTAACTGATGCTTTTGAAATAGATGCAAAAGGCAATTATATTTCTCCGGGTTTTATAGATATACATGTTCATGGTGGTGGAGGGTACGATTTTATGGATGGTACTGAAATAGCTTTTTTAAAAATTGCGGAGACCCATGCACGTTTCGGAACTACGGCTTTGCTACCAACTACGCTTACCAGTACAAAGGAGGAAATGCTGCAAACACTTGCTGTGTATGAAGAAGCAAATAGAAATAATACGAAAGGGGCACGGTTTCTTGGAATGCATTTAGAGGGCCCTTACTTCGCAATGAATCAACGTGGTGCCCAGGATGCCCGGTATATTCGGGATCCCGATCCGAAAGAGTATAAAGAAATAATAGCGCGTTCGTCTTGTATTAAACGATGGAGTGCGGCTCCAGAATTGACGGGAGCCATTGATTTTGGAAAATATATAAAATTAAAAGGAATACTTCCTGCAATTGCGCATACGGATGCTATTTACGAAGAAGTGATAAAGGCTTTTGAAAATGGATACACGCTCATTACTCATTTGTATTCCGGCATGTCTGGCGTAACCCGGCGAAATGCATTTCGCTATGCCGGCGTTGTTGAAAGCGCTTTCATCATTGACGATATAGATGTTGAAATTATTGCAGATGGTATACATCTTCCGGCACCGCTATTGAAATTAGTATATAAAATAAAGGGTGCCAATCGAACCGCATTGATAACAGATGCGATGCGGGCAGCAGGCACTTCTGCTACTGAAAGTATTTTGGGAAATATTAATAATGGATTAAAAGTTATCGTGGAAGATGGAGTTGCTAAACTTCCCGATCGAACTTCCTTTGCCGGCAGTATAGCAACTACCGATCAACTGGTTCGAACAATGATGAAGATGGCCGATGTATCAATAATGGATGCAGTAAAAATGATGACAGCAACACCAGCCCGTATCATGGGGGTATTAGATAAAATGGGAGAATTGGCTATTAGTAAAAACGCAGATATACTTCTCTTCGACAACAATATTACGATTGTTATGACAATGATTAATGGTGAGATAGTATATCAAAAAGCAACGGAACACATATCACAATAGGCCGTTGGATAATAAAAAAATTCTCCCAAAAATAGAATAGCCATTAATGCCTTTCCAAAAAAGAATTATTGACCCGCTTTATATCCTTTGATACCAAAGTAGAGCATAAAAAGATAACAGGGTATCATCAGTAAAAAAAATACCCATTGAAAGTCATAGGTTTCTTTAAGGCTTGCAAATAATTTAGGAATGATTGCACCGCCTGCAATCCCCATAATTAATAAGGCTGAACCTTTTTCGGTAAATTTTCCCAAGCCGCTTATTGATAACGGAAAGATAGCTGGCCAGAGCAGTGCATTTGCTAAGCCCAGCAGGGCTACAAATAAAACGGATACATAGCTATGGGTTAATAAGGCCGCAACGGTAAATAGGATTCCAAGTATCGCAGAAATTTTTAAAGCGCCTTGCTGTGAAAGATATTTTGGAATCGTAAATAATCCTATAATATATCCAACAAGCATCGCTCCTAATGTAAAAGAAGTGTAATATTTTGTTTCATCCGTAGGAATCGAAAATCCTTTTCCATAGGTACCAATCGCATCACCTGCCATTACCTCGGCTCCTACATACGCAAAAATACAAATAGCACCTAACCATAAATGAGGGAATTGAAATATACTCGTTTTTTCTTTTGAACCAGGGAGGCTGATCGGTTGTTTATTGGTGTCGGACGCCTTCACTTCCGGTAAAGAAGATTTCAATATCCATAAAGCAAGTACTAAAAGTAATATTGCCATTACTAAATAGGGAGTATATATTTTAGCAGCAAAATTATTGAGAATAGTATCCTTTGTCAATTGATCAGGTGCTGCTATTACCTGTTCCTCCAGTTTATCAATGCCTTTTAATACAATTGAACTAATAATAAGTGGACTTATAATTCCTGCGGTTTTATTACAAATACCCATAATGCTTATGCGCTGTGCCGCACTTTCAATAGGACCAATGATACTGATATAGGGGTTAGAGGCCGTTTGCAATAGCGATAAACCAGAACCTATAATAAATAGACCTACTAACGACATGGTATAATCCCGGTGAGTGGCAAAATGCCCAAAGGCAAAGGTTCCAATAGCCATGACCAATAAGCCAATGGCCATTCCTTTTTTCATCCCTGTTTTTTCAAGTATCCAGGAAGAGGGGAGAGCAAGAAAAAAATAAGCCATGTAAAAAGCAGTAGTCACCAGGAAGGCTTTGGAATCTGTATCCAGGCCAAACGCCAATTTTACATAGGTTATTAATGGCCCATTAATCCAGGTTACGAACCCAAATACAAAGAATAAAATAGCAAGAATAATGATTGCAGACTTATTACTTTTTGCTGATGGTTGCATAGTGTTTTTTATGGGAATGAAAATACAGTAATATTTAAAAGGACAGAGAATTTTGGGTGCATTTAAAAATTGTCGTGCCACTTATCTCCCCGCAGAGTCTCCCGAAGGGGACTCTGCGGTATCAGAATGTTGTTTTAGTATCTTTACTTCATGACTGTTCGGAGAGAAATGCCCAATAAAGAAGGCATCTATTTTATCACATTTACCTGCTATAAATGGTTGCCATTAATTGAACTGGCAGAGGCCTATGATGAAGTGTATAAACAATTTGATATACTGAAGTCAGAAGGACACTATGTGCTGGGTTTTGTAATTATGCCGAATCATGTACATATGCTATTAGGTATGAAAGATACTGGTAAGAGTATCAATACACGCATTGGATCAATAAAACGTTTTTTAGCATACGAACTGGTACGGCGATTACAGAAATCCAGGAAGAATGATGTGTTGAAAGAATTATCGGAGGGAGTACATAGTACGGATAAAAACCGCGGTAAATTGCATCAGGTATTTGAACCCAGTTTTGATTGTAAGGAATGTTTTAGTGAAGAAATAATCATTCAGAAATTGGATTATATGCACGAGAATCCCTGCAAAGGAGTTTGGCAGTTGGTGGAAAGCCCGGTAGAGTACAAGCATAGTTCGGCAGTATTTTATATAACCGGGCAACCGGGTTATTATCCGGTAACTCATTATATGGAAATGGAAGATATAGATTTGACAAAAAATGAATAGGTTACTGCCGCAGAGTCCTCCGGCGCACACACAAGGCCGTTAGGAGAGACTCTGCGGAGATAAAATTTTGAGAGTATAAAATTAATAAGGAACAATCGTTTGCATTAATAAAAATAAATAGAGAGAAGCGAGTAAGGGATTTATTAAAAGAAACTGCCAGGAGCGCTGGATTTTTAAAATATATCTATTCTTTTTTGCGGATGATTATACTTCCATTTACATTTATCATAACACTGGTACATTTTATAAGAACCTGTCTAAAATTCATACTTCTAATAATATAAGCCGCAGATTCGCAGATTAAAAAATCTCAACTAGGATAACTTATCCGTACTACATCTGCGGCTATACAAAAAAATATAAAATCATTTTTAGACAGCCTCTAAGGGTTTAGTAAAAAAATTTACTAAAATCTTTTTTTATAAAAATACTGGAAGTATTAATTAGTACTTATCTCTCCGCAGAGTCTCCCGCAGGGGACTCTGCGGCACCAGATACAACATGTTGTTTTAGTATATTTACTCCATGACAGTCCGGAGAGAAATGCCTTATAAAGAAGGTATATACTTTATCACAGTTACCTGTTACAAATGGTTGCCATTAATTGAACTGACAGGTGCCTAATGAAGTGTATAAACAATTTGATATACTGAAATCAGAAAGGCATTATTATTTTATATAACCGGGCAACCGGGTTATTATCCGGTAACTCATTATATGAAAATGGAAGATATAGATTTGACAAAAAACTAACAGGGTACTGCCGCAGAGTCCCCTGCGGGAGACTCTGCGGGGAAAGAAGATATAGATTTGACAAAAAATGAATAGGTTACTGCCGCAGAGTCCTCCGGCGCACGCACAAGGCCGTTAGGAGAGACTCTGCGGGGAAAGAAATGTTTTCTATCAATTTATTCACGAAATCCCGCCGAAAATCAAGAAAGGATTTTAGTAAGTTGAGTTTACTAAAATCCTTTCAGCTAAAAATATACCACAATGGTTGATTAGTACTTTGCCGGCACACCCGGCCCCGGAGTTGATTTTTTTATAAACTCACGTAAATGCTCATTAGCCGCGGCTAAATCCTCTTTGCGTAAATACATCATATGCCCGCTTCGGTATCCTTCCCAACTCATCCGGCTTTTTAATTTACCGGAAGGGTCTATCTGCCACATATTGTATTTGGCATTAAAATAATCGCAGGCTCCATCGTAATAACCCGATTGTACCAATACGTGTAAATAGGGGTTTATCTGCATCGCCTTACCAAGGTTCAGGCCAGTATTATCATTGGTACGATCCCATGGACTAACGGGGCCGAACATATTATATTTTAAATCTGTTTTATAATTCAATTTTTCCCTTAGGTACATATTGATAGGTGGAGTGAAGGAATGTAACCAGGAAGTAAGTTCTGCGTTAAAATCGGAACGCTCTCCTGCATCCTTCCGATCAATACCACGGTAACGTGAATCTAATCGGCCTACCGTAAATCCTTTGTCGCGCAGCAACTCTTTCCAAAACAGCGAGGGCGATACATCAAGGTTATTTTGCATAAATACTTTCTCTGAGATACCCGAATAGCGGGCCATTTTAGCCGCTATTGATTTTTTTTGTTCATCAGGCAATAAACTTCCTTTGGTGATGGCGGCTACCAATTCATTCATGGTAAATGCTTCTACTTCCGGAAGCATAGCTGTTAAATCTTTTTGTTGTAAATCGGAAGGTAACATTTTATGATACCACGCTGTAGCTGCAAAATAGGGTAATCGCAAGGCCGCATTTACCGGAATACTGCGCTCAATTCCTAATTCAGTAGGTGATACCAATACAACTCCATTTAAATACATCCATTGATTTTCCTGCAGTTCAAGAGCAAGTCCCGATACACGGTTCGTTCCATAACTCTCACCAATCAAATACTTCGGTGATGCCCAGCGGTTATATCTCGTAATAAAAGTATTTACCCATTCGGCCAGGTATTTTATGTCGGCATTAACACCAAAAAATTTTGATTTTGGCGTTTCTTTATTTGTAATTCTCGAAAAACCTGTATTAACCGGATCAATATGTACAATATCCGCAACATCTAAAATGGAATAGGGGTTATCTTTAAAACCATATGGTTGGATAGGATAGCCTTCCTCATCAATATTTATTAATACCGGTCCTGTATAAGCGATATGCATCCAAACAGATGCTGATCCCGGCCCACCGTTAAAAGATATAAGAATGGGTCTGTTGGCGCGATCCTTTATATCCGATCTTTCATAGTAGGTAAAAAAAAGCCCGGCAATCGTTTTGCCATCTTCATCCCAAACAGGCATTGTACCGGTTGTTACTTTATAAGCTACCCGTTGCCCTTTAATCGTTACTTCATTGGTTGAACTTGTAACGGCATCTGGATTAAAGCTGATATCAGCGGATTGCTTTTTCTCTTCCTTAACAGGCGCGGTAACAATTTGAGAGGGCGCGGGTTTGGGCTGGGCCAGAAGGCTGAGGCAGGAGCATGCAAGCAAAAGAATGAAATAGATTTTTCTCATGTCAGATTATTTTTATTAATCAAACTTAAAGAAAAATTACAGGACAGGAGTTAGATTCTAGTGCTATGTTAATCATAAGCTGATGTATATCCTCCAAACATACTAAGTATTTTGCGTTGGTCCTTTGTGTGTTCTTTGCGCTCTTTGTGTTAAAATAGCAATTGGCATATAGGCAACAGGAAGTATAATTTTTTCTAACACAAAGAGTCACAAAGTCATTTCACAAAGAAACACGAATAGAACTTCTACGTTCACAGATTCATGAGATCGCTTTTCATCTAAAGACTCTTGGTAGGAAACCATTTACGCCACAATAAACTTAACAAGACACTATTTTGTTGGTTAGAAAGAGTAGATGGAATGGAATAGTCTTAGTAGTATTTACCTAGAATAATTTTCTTTCTACTGCTAACTTAATAAGTGTGGCCGTATTTTTAACACCCAGTTTTGCTAATAGGTTTTTGCGATGACTATCTATCGTAAAAGGGCTCAAAAATATTTTCTCTGCAATCTGTGGATTCGTATAGCCTTCCGCTATCAATGCAAGAATCTCTTTTTCCCTCGAAGTTAGGGCAGGCAATTCAACTTTTGTAGTTCGTTTATATTCCTTGAGTGATTCGGCAACCTCTCCATTAATGAAAATAGATCCTTCATAAACACTATGAATTGCTTTTATTAATTCTTCCTTTGATGAATTCTTTAAGATGTATCCCGAAGCGCCATTTTCTAACATTTTTTTTATATAGATGCCCTGGTTAAAAGTACTAAGCCCTAAAATGAAAATGCCGGGATATTTTTCTTTCATAAGCCCGCACAGTTCAACTCCATCCATACCCGGCATACTGATGTCCATTAATACCACATCGGCTGTATTGTTTACAAAAAAACCAAGGCAGGATGGTGCATTCATTGCCTGGCCCATCCAGGTAATATCTTTTTCATGCTGTAATAAAGCATGAATCCCTTCGATTACTACCGGATGATCATCTACAATAAAAATGCGGATCATAATTATAAATTGAATTCAATAGTTATTAAGGTTCCCTTTCCTATTTCTGAATGAATATCTAATCTGCCTTTCAAATAATCTACTCTCGATTGCACACTGGTAAGGCCCGCACCTTTATTATTTTTTAGGATCGAAGTATCAAATCCTTTTCCATTATCTTCTATAATAATACTTAACCGGCTTTCTTCTTTAACCAACTGTACCATGGCTTCTGTGGCTACAGCATGTTTCATTGTATTGTTCAGTAATTCCTGAATTATCCGGTAAATGATTATTTCTTGTGATTTTTCCATTCTTGCATCCATACCAATGGATTGGTAGTTTACCTTTAATAGATTGGTCGTATTAATGGAATTGCAATATTCTTTCAATGCTTCATCCAGTCCAAACTTTGTCAGTAATTCAGGCATCATATTGTGCGCCACCCTGCGCAGTTCTTTGATGGAGTTGTCTAACATTTCTAACGACCGTTCAAAGACGGTCATATTATCGGGGGTAATAATTAAATTGTCTTTCATATTGCGTAGAGAAAATTTTACACCAGATAATAAACCGCCCAATCCATCGTGCAAATCTTTTGCGAGCCGGCTTCTTTCTTCTTCCTGTCCTTTCAACAAGGAATCAACAGCTACCAATTGTTTATCTTTTTCCAATTCCCGAATGCGTTGTTGCTGCAGTTCGTCCTGTTGTTTTGCTAATTGTTGCCGGTGCCGGAGATTCCGAAAGCCGAGAAATCCAACTATCATAAATGCAGCCAATGCACTGACTAAAAAATAATTGAGTGTTGATTTTTGTTTAAGTGATAGTTGTTGCAATACTTTTTCATTTTCCAGCGTATTAATAACAGTAAGTTTTTTTTCACTTTCATAACGAGCCTCTAAAAAATCAATCCGTTTTATGCTGGTTTCATTTTGAAGGCTGTCTTTTATAACGTCATATTTTTTCAGGTGCTCAAAAGCATCTTTTAAATTGCCGGTTAACCTGCAATACTCGGCCATTAACTGGTGCCATTCTTTTTTTGTAGCACTGAAATTGTACATTTCAATAATTGCATTGGAACTGTCTAAATGTTTTTTCGCGGATCGAATATCTTTCTTACGATCATCCATTTCCTGGTTAGCAAGGTTGTTTAAAGTATGAGCAATATCATAGGGAGAGTTTATAAATTTTGCCACGGGCAGCGCTTTACTGAAATAATAAATTGAAGAATCAATATTGTTTATTTGCTGATAGTAATCACCTATAGTTGAATAACATAGATATTGATCATATTGATTTTTTGTTATCTCAGTAAATGTTTGTGCTTTTTTGAGCATTAAAAAAGCAGAGTCATGTTTTTTTATATTTAAAAAACTTGCTCCATTACCAATATAGGCGGTGGCTCTCATCTTATCGTCTCCATATTTCAACGCATAGGCAAGCGCTTTTTTAGTATAGCTTACTGCTTTATAAGGAGAATTTATTGCCTGATAACAAGTGGCAACATTATTAAGTGTTGAGATTAGATTGGGTTCCGCCGGGTAATATTCTTCATAAATAATTACAGACTCCCGAAAAGAATTAATGGCACCTTCGTAATCGCCATTTAAATAGGAAACAACACCCATATTATTAAATAAGGAGGCACGGTTTGAGTTGAGGGAAGACTGTTGCTTATTTGCTTCACACAATTCTGCAGCCTGCTTATAGAGTATATACGCTTTTGCAGGATTTGATTTTGTATTTAGTACCCCCTCTATTTCCAGTATGGAAATTTTCGCGAAAACTGTATTTTGCTTAGAAGCAATTTGGTTTGCAATCCTGAAATATTTCCAGGCTACAGCCGAATCCATATTTAAAAAATAGTTGGAAATCCTTATTGCCCTTATCATTTTTGCTGAATCGGTTTTCTCTTTATCCACATAGATTTGAAATGTATCTACTATTACCTGACTCATCAATGGCAATGTAAATAGTATAGTTATCGCAAAAAGATAAAATAGTTTTGTATACCTCCTGTACATATTCACGCATTGATAATAAAAAATAAAGTTCAAAGATTGACTTTATACTTCATAAAATCAAAGAATCATTTAAAATACCAGTTTAAGGGGATAGGGCAATAGCTAAATACAAATCGCTATTTCGGATGAAATGTTGAAAATAGTTGCTTTTTGTATTTTAATAATTCGATTTTCTTAGAACTACCAGAATGAACATCAGCAAATACTTATTCATCACTATAAAAGAGTTTAGTTATAATTATAAATTGAATTCGATTGTAATTAAGGTTCCCTTACTGATTTCTGAATGAATATCTAATCTGCCTTTCAAATAATCCACCCTCGATTGCACACTGGTAAGGCCCGCACCTTTATTATTTTTTAGTATTGAAGTATCAAACCCTTTTCCATTATCTTCTATAATAATACTTAACCGGCCTTCTTCTTTAACCAATTGTACCATGGCTTCTGTGGCTGCAGCATGTTTCATTGTATTGTTCAGTAATTCCTGAATTATCCGGTAAATAATTATTTCTTGTGATTTTTCCATTCTTGCATCCATACCAATGGACTGGTAGTTCATCTTTAAGTGATTGGTCGTATTAATTGAATTACAATATTCTTTCAATGCTTCATTCAGCCCAAACTTTGTCAGTAATTCAGGCATCATATTGTGGGCTACACGACGCAGTTCTTTGATGGAGTTGTCTAACATTTCTAACGACCGTTCAAAGACGGTCATATTATCGGGGGTAATAATCAGGTTGTCTTTCATATTGCGTAGAGAAAATTTTACACCAGATAATAAACCGCCCAATCCATCATGCAAATCTTTTGCAAGCCGGCTTCTTTCTTCTTCCTGTCCTTTCAGCAAGGAATCAACAGCTACCAATTGTTTATCTTTTTCCAGTTCACGGATCTTTTGTTGGTGTATTTCCGCTTCTTTTTTCAACAGTGCGTTGCGGTGACGTATAGTACGCAAAGCAAAATAGGCAGCTATTAAAAATATGGATGCGAAGGCAACCAAGAAATAATTAAAAATCGATTTTTGACGGATTGATAATTTTTGTATTTGCTTATCATTTTCTAACTGGAGAATCGTTTTTGATTTCTCAGCAGTTTGGTATTTATTTTCGATTTCGGCTATCGATAGTTTGGTGTTTTCCATGTTAAGGCTGTCGCGCAACTTTACCACCTCTTTTAAATATTTATAGGCTGAAGCCGGTTTATTATCTTTCTCTTCTGTGGTTACCAGGTCCTGGAGGATTTCTATTTTTGATTTAAAATGATTGCCTTCAATAGCAGCAGGAAGCGCCATTAATAAATACTTACGCGCTGTTGCATATTCACCCAATCTTACATAACACACGGCGATCATGCGTTGATTGGCGAGAACCTGGAATTTTGAATTAGTATTAATTGCCTCTGAAACACATTTTTCATAGTAAGGAATGGCCAATCGGTATTCTTTTTTTTCGAGATTGATAGCAGCGAGTTTATTGTAATACTGAACGTTTATAGTATGGTTATTCAATCGTTCGACCAGGGGCTTCGCAAGTTTGAGATAAAGCAGACAGGAGTCCAGTTGTTTCAGCGCAAGGAAATCATCACATACATATACATACGATAGTGCCATTGCATCCTCACTTCTACTTTTTGTCCGGTACGTCAACGATAGCTTATCATATTCAAGGGCCTTATCGTATTGCTTCATATCATAAAAAGTGGTGGCGATTTTTTCATAATATGTCCCAACGGCTTCTGTTTTCCTGGGCTCATCCGAAGCTTTCCATAATTCGAGCGCATTAAGGTATAGAGGAATTGATTCTGCACCTCTTCCTATTTTCATTAAATTAGATGCTTTTTCCCCAAGCACGGTCGCAATCTCCAGCAATATTGCTTCCTTCTCTTGTTTACTTGTAAGAATTTTATCAGCCTTTTTGAAATAAAAGATAGAACTATCAAAACTTTGGAAGGCAAGATTGTAATCGTTTGTAATCTGGTAGTGCACTCCTTTAGTATAATAGTATTCAGCAAATCCTTTATCCCAATTTAATTTTTTCGATATTGTATATCCTTTCGCCAGGACTTCTTTCGCTTTCGATGTATCATAAGCAAAGTATGTTTGAGCCAACGCATTCAGGTAGTAAAAACGAACAGAGTCATTCATAGAATATTTTAATCCATCCTCCAAACTGTCTATAATATGTGTTTGACTGACGCTCCGCATGGTGCAGTTGCATAGAATGAAAAGACAGTAATAATATCGTGATATCTTATTCATGAATCAACAACGTATATCAATTAGCGATCCTAAAGGTTGCCATTCCTCACCAGAAAATCAAAGAATCATTTAAAATACCAGTTTCGGGTGATTTTAAATGAATACAGCGATTTCACTGTTTTCGGGGATAGATACTATCCGGGCTTCGTGCATTTTTGTAAAAGATATAGTTGTGGCAAGAGAAGTTCGGGAAATATAAAACAATTTGGCATTATTAATTTATTACAAGTTTAGTTCCTGTTTTCTTATCCATCTATATCAGTAAACCAAAAATTCTTATTTAATCATTCATTCTCTAAAATTTAAAAAAATGAAACAATCAAGTGTGCTCCTTAAAAAATTATTCGCTGTATTGATGATCGCATCGTTCGTATGCTGTGGGAAGAAAGGTATAACAGGTATTAATACCCAGCAATGCGCCGATAAAGTGAAGGCAGTAACCGATGCACTTAATGCCTATGCTGCTTCGCCCATTAAAGCAAATTGTGAAGCCTATAAGAGCGCGTTGCAAAATTATGTAAATGATGCAGTGGGTTGTGGAATTGGAACAGGTGATTTGTCGTCTGCCAGGCAGGCTATTGAGAGCCTTACCTGTCAATAGCAGTTTGATGCTTTGCCATGAATAATAAAGCAAAATAGCAGGTATGCAAAAGAAATCATCTTCAAAAAATGAATGGGCGATTCTTTTAATCCTGATTATTGCAATCGCAGTTATTCATGGTAGTACGAATACTTAATTCATTTAACCGGCCTGGTTATCTCTTCCTGAGTCAGGCAGCAATTTCGATGATCAAAATCTTTTAGCAATAAAAATATATTGTTATGAACAGGTATATTAAAATAGGGATGCTTATAATTCTTTCTCAAAATGGATTTGCGCAGCATGTTGGAATAGGTACTACTTCACCACAGGCAACCTTAGATGTAAAAGGTAATCAACGATTGGGTGGAGCAGCTCATTTTATGACCTATGATTCAGTGGGTGGAAAAATTGAATGGAGAGGTTCTAACCTATATGTACCCGTAAGTCAATATTTGATGCAGCACTCAGCAGCAGCAGATGGATTATACTATAATAACAATGCACCCATTAGTGGGCAATTGGAATACAGAAACCAATTTGGTAATCCTGTTTTTTTTACTAATTTTTTAAATGGAAACGGATATTTCAAAAGCAATTTAGGTATTGGAAATCTCACTCCTCAATTTCCTTTATCGTTAAATGGAACACTGGGAGATAAAATTTCTTTATGGACAGATGGAACTCCTACACACTATGGATTCGGAATTCAACCCGGTTTATTACAAATTTTTTCTAAAACAGATGTAGATGATATAGCATTTGGCTATGGTAGCAGCAGTTTATTTACTGAAGCGATGCGAGTAAAGGGAAATGGAAATGTGGGTATCGGAAACAATAACCCAACGCTACGATTAGATATCACTGGAAGAATGAGAATTCGTACCGGACTTGATGGAGAGGCAGGAATTTGGCTGAACAATAATAACAATACGAGCGTGCAGGGATTTATGGGATTAGAAAACGATACCTATCTTGGTTTGTATGGCGCAGGCGGATCGGGATGGAGTTTTGGGATGAACACAATCAACGGAGATATAAAAATGAGTGGAAGATTAGGTATTGGCACAACTACGCCTAATGCACCGTTAAGTTTTCCTCCAGCACTTGGTAAAAAAATTACACTTTATCCGGGTACAACCGGCGATGTGGGTATGGCAGTTCAGGGAAACCTCCTGCAAATTTATTCTGATAACCCAAATGCGGATATTGCTCTTGGTTATGACCAGGGGGGAGTATTTACCGAGAGATTCAGGGTAAGAGCAAATGGGTCTTTAATGTTAAATGGAAACGCAGGTAGTCCGGGTCAGTTGATTCAATCAACAGGATCAGGAACCGCTCCTGTTTGGGTTGATCCGCCACCTAAAGTACAATATTATCGAACTGCTATCAATAACACGCTTCTAACAGATGTTTCAACCCGTTTGGATATTCCAGTGCCTGTTACCATCTATGCCAATTCAATTATTACTGTTTCAGTAACTGTAGATGTAATTACTGCAAATTTTTTCGGATGTGATCATGGCCAATTGTCTATTTCATTTGAGCCATTGAACGGCGGAGGGCTTTTTAGTACTGCTGGAAGATTTGAGACACCCTGTGGCAGACCCAATACAATTGCTACTGGTGAACACACGTTGT
>JANNEK010000424.1:0-6581 GCA_031378605.1 Chitinophagaceae bacterium
ACTAACATTGAAAGATTTATTGCAAAGAAAAAAGATTAGTGCCGTTTATTCAACAAATACCATCAGAACAATGTCGACCGCAAAACCAACAGCCGACTATTTTCATGTAACAATTCAGCAATACGGCCCGAAGCCTGATTCCAGTTTTATTCTTGCATTAAAATTATTGAAAAAGAATGCGCTTATTGTTGGACATAGCAATACGGTAGATGATATCGTGAATGGGCTAACAGGCACTACTACCGTTGCGGCAGATTTGCAGGATAATGAATACGATAATTTATTTGTGATAAAAATAAATGGCAGGAAAATAAAATTTCAGAAGAAGAAATACGGCAAATAACAATCAATTATTTTTTTTAGGCAACATTACAAGCAGCAACATAGAATAGTTCAATCATCTTATTCTACATCAAAGCCCACCGTTGAAATTAACGGCTTGTTTAAAGCAACTGCTTTTTTAATTGTATCGAGTAGAAGTTGGAGTTGCTCCGATGAAAACATCTTTCCTTTTGAAAATACTCTATCAATGGATTTTGTATTTCGTATATCCTCCAACGGATTCTTTGTGAGCAACACTAAATCAGCAATTTTATTAACCCGCACCGTACCTTGTTTGTTAAGCACGTTAAAATAAATGGCAGGATTAATGGTAGCTGTTTTTAAGGCCTCTCCATTCGATAAGCCTGCTTTTACCAACCATTCTAATTCTTCATGTAAACCAAAGCCAATATAGCAATGTGGATTGGGGAAATCGGTGCCTGCAATTAAAGGGATACCTGCTTCATGAATGAGTTTAGTTATTTTCAACTTTAATTCAAATTCCTGTTTTGATTGTACGAAATCTTTTTCCGTCCACGACTTAAACCGAAAATCTTTCCGGTAATCCCAAAAATTTCGCATAAAGGTTCCCATATAAACCATTCTTGGATCATTCAATAGCGTGGTATCATTTATATAGGCAATTCCATGATTAACGGTAAGTGTAGGGCATACCCAGGCTCCTGTTTTTTTTACCTGCGTTAAAATAGTTTTTAATTTATTCTCATTATAAGTTCGAAAAAGAAATTCTTTTCGATTGGCCCGTATAGAAAAGTTGCTATCTTTTATTTCTCCCCGTTGATACTTAAACCAATAGTCAGCGCTATCGCTGGCACTTTCAATAAATCCATAGAGATGTTCCATACTTTTTTGCCCGGCTTCCGCAGCTTCCAGTATAGAAACTTCATTAGGCACATGCCCGGCAAATGGAATATGTTGTTTACGACTTTCATCGGCAATCGCCATAAAACTATTTCTGCTTAACAGGGAATAAACTTTAATAAAGTCTACTTTAAGAATATTTTTCAAAGAATCAACTGCTTTTCGTGCACCTGCCTCTGTACTAACGGCTACGGAGCCTGGCCAGATGGGTTTTGGCCCATCAACAATGGGTCCTGCTGCAAAAAAAAGAGGGCCATTTATTTTTCCTGCTTGTATTTTCTCTCTCCATTGGTTTACATTACTCATCACGTCAAACATACCACGTACGCCGGTAATGCCATTTGCTAATAGAAGAGGAAATGTAGTTTCATCGTTCCAGATATGCGTATGCATATCCCATAATCCGGGAATCAGGTACTTGCCAGTGGCATCAACAGTGGTATCAGCCTGCCCATTAATTTTATTGATTCTGGTCGATATATCAATGATAATAGAATCTTTAATAAGTACAAACTGATTTTTTAGCAACGTTGAGTGTTCAACATCTACGATTGTTACATTCTTAATTAAAATGGTATATTGTGTTTTTGCGTCAATATTGAGCGAAATAAAAAACAAACAACAAATAAAGAACCTATTCATGTACTATGTGATTAAACTTTACCAGGAGTAAACATTTTTATAAAATTGGGTGATGATGTTTTATTCCTAAAACCTGCACTAAAATATACTTCACAATTAAGTAATATCATTAAATTAAGGAACAACTTTAACCACTTATTCAACAGTAATAACAGCGGAGGCAAGATTAGCCGGTAAAATGACGATTATATTTCCCTGTTTGCATCAAAATTTTCCAGCTCTTTAGCAACAGCGTTTAGAAAGGTTGCGCCTAAAGCACCATCAATAATGCGATGATCGTAACTCATACTTAAATACATCATATGGCGGATCGCAATGGAATCACCTTGCTGGGTTTCAATAACAACTGGTCTTTTTTTGATAGCACCTACTGCTAGTATGGCTACCTGCGGTTGATTAATAATTGGCGTTCCCATCAAACTTCCAAAGCTTCCAACGTTGGTTAATGTAAAGCTGCCGCCACTGGTATCATCGGGTTTTAATTTGTTGGTGCGGGCAGCATTTGCCAATGCATTCACTTGTTTGGTTAATCCTACCAGGTTTAACTGGTCAGCATTTTTAATAACGGGTACAATCAGGTTACCACTGGGCAGGGCCGTAGCCATTCCCATATTAATATCTTTTTTTACAATTAGTTTATCGCCATCAATACTGCTGTTAAGCCATGGGTATTTTTTTATACACTTTACGATTGCTTCAATAAAAAGTGGAGTGAAGGTTATTTTTTCATTCTCTCTTTTTTCAAAATCTTTTTTAATACGCTCGCGCCACAAAACCATATTCGTTACATCTGCTTCGGTAAAACTGGTTACATGTGCGCTGGTATGCTTGCTATCTACCATATGCTTTGCAATCAGTTTGCGCATACGGTCCATTTCAACAATTTCTACATTGCCAGAATAGGAAGCTGTAAGTTGTGAGTTAGAAGCTGCGGATTGGACTGATTCTTTATAAGTAACAGGGTCCTGTTGTAAATAAATGGATTCCGGCTCCTGGCTCCTGACTTTTGTATTCTGGCTCCAGACTCTAGGCTCCGAACTTACATTACCCGACTTCTTCCGATTTACAAATTCCAGAATATCTCTTTTAGTAACTCTTCCTTCGTTACCACTTCCTCCTAGTTTTTCCAATTCGCTCATACTTATTCCTTCGCTGGCAGCAATATTTAAAACTAGAGGTGAATAGAATCGACTCATACCATTTCCGTTTGTGGATGCCTGTTGGTAACTGGCAGATTGGGATGAATGACCGGGAAAAGAAACTGGATCTATTTGTTTGGGTTGATAAATTATCTCTTCCGAAGTGTTTGGTGAAATGGGGATGGTGGTGTTAGCTGTTTCTACGGCACCAGTTTTTATTCTGGCAATTACGGCACCTACGGGTACCACATCGTTTACATTAAATAATACAGCGTCTAAAATACCTTCAGTGGTGGAAGGAACCTCACTATCTACTTTATCGGTTGCTATTTCTAACAACGTTTCATCCATTTTAATGAAATCGCCTGGTTGTTTCAACCATTTCAAAATGGTTGCTTCCGTAATACTTTCGCCCATTTTAGGCATGGTTAGGTCAACAACAGCCATCGTGAAAATATTTTTTGAATGTATAGAATTGATGAATCAAAAATATTCAAATTTTAATGAATGTTAATGGATGCAATTTGTGTATAAGTAGTTTAAGCCAATTAACAACACCAACTCTTTATTATTAAAGTGCCAAAGGTAATGATTTACCAACAATCGTTAGCAATAGAAAATGATCCTATATCTTGCTGAAGAACTTTAGTGTTCCAGTATAAACTTTCTCAACATATTCATACCATTATGTGCCGTTAATTCGGTATTTCGATGACGGTCGAAGCGGAAATGAAATGCATGGGTCCGTACTTTTTCTTTATTTCCCACAGCAATCCATACAGTGCCAACTGGTTTTTCAGGAGATCCACCATCCGGGCCCATAATACCAGAAGTTGCCAGCACATAATCTGTATTCAGGTTTTGCAATGCACCATTCATCATTTCGATAACGGTTTCTTCGCTAACAGCGCCGGCAGTAACGAGCGTTTCTGCCGACACATTCAATATGTTTTCTTTTATTTCATTGGCATAACTAACAATGCTCCCTTTAAAATAAGCACTTGATCCGGGAATAGAGGTAATTAAATGAGCAATATATCCACCCGTGCAACTTTCTGCTGTAGCCATTGTTTTATTCCGTGATTTCAATAATCGGCCCAATGCTTCCTGTAATGAAACATCTTCATCAATTACCATCACATCAACCACCTGCTGTTTCAGCATATCGAAAAGTGCTTCCAGTTCAGCAATTGTTTTGGTATCATTACCGGTGGCACTCAATCGAAGTTTTACCATACCATAATTTGGCAGGTAAGCTAATTTAATATTGGTAGGTAAATTAGTTTCAAAATCATTAATACGTTCGGCAAGAAAAGATTCACCGATGCCCGCTGTTAGAAGTGTACGGTGAACAATCGGAACCATCTGAAACCTTTGTCGCAATTGGGGTAACACATCGGTCACCAACATTCCCTTCATTTCGTTTGGTACTCCCGGCATGGAAACAAAAATTTTTCCTTCTTTTTCAAACCACATTCCCGGGGCAGTGCCTCTTTTGTTTTGCAGAACGGTACATACATCGGGCACTTCTGCCTGTTTAAGGTTTCGTTCAATGAGTGGCCTGTTTAATTTTTGGAAGATAGTTTTCACATTGGTAAGTGCGCCTTCATTAACTACCATTTTGCCGCCAAAATACTGGCAGAGTAAAGGTTTGGTAATATCATCAGCGGTTGGCCCAAGGCCTCCGGTGATCAAAATAATATCTGATAATTTACTTTCTTCTTCAAGCGATTGCCATATATCTTTCCATACATCGCCAATGGCAAGTCTGCGGTGCACCCAGATACCAATCTTATTTAATTCCTGTGCCATAAAGGCACTATTGGTATCAATGGTTTGCCCAATCAGCAATTCATCTCCGATAGTAATGATAGAAGTTAGGACTCGTCGCATGTATTCAAAATTAATCTATCTGCAAGTTACGATGCTTATCCATTAGGCGAGGGATACATTTTCATAAACATCTTTAAGTAAAATATTAAGATCAATCGCTTCGATCTTAAAAAAATCATTTATTGTTTTGTATTCTACCAGGTTCCAGCTATTCTTAGTGTTTCTGCTAAACAATTCAACAGAAATAGTAGTTGAGTCTACCTGGATATATTCGCGGAGCGTTAAACTATTTCTATAAAGATTAAACTTTCCTCCTCTATCATAATCTTTAGTAGATTTTGATAGAATTTCTATAATAACTGAAGGATTAATCACAGTATCTTTATGTTCGTCTGTTGTTTCAGGAGGCCCGCAAATAATAGATATATCAGGGTAAGTGTATAAACTATCGTTAGCTATATTAACCCGAAGATCACTTCCATAAGGTTTACAAGATTTACCTTTAAGCGAAGTAGTGAGTATTCCAAAAAGGTTACTAAAGATTTCATTATGTTCAAGAGATGCACCAGACATAGCGAACATTTCTCCCTTAAAATATTCGTTTTTTGTTAATGAAACTCTTTCCCTGGCCAGGTATTCTTCTGGAGTAATAAAGTTGTATTTAGGCGCCGTTTCGTTCACAATATTTTCCATATTGTAAATTTACTTCTTTTAGTATTGTTCAATAAATGAATTAAGATGAAAAAAATACTGCTATGTTTTTTTATATTTATGGGTTATTTCTCCTTTTGTCAATCTATTGAACAAAGATTAGGCAAGGCTTATAATTCATTAGTAGCCGATCCGCAATTCAGAAATGCTATTGTAGGATTCAGTGTTTTTGATAGTAAGAATAATAAAATTGTTTTTGAAAGAAATGCAAACATTGGGTTAGCTCCAGCCAGTACTCAAAAAATTATTACCAGTGTAGCTGCCTTTGAATTACTGGGGAAGGAATATAGATTTAAAACAGCGTTAAGCTATTTGGGGGTTATTAAGGAAGGCAGGTTGAATGGAAATTTGTATTTGTCGGGTAGCGGTGATCCAACTTTAGGAAGTTGGAGATGGCCCGGAACCAGGGATTCATTGATTTTGAAAAAATGGTTAACAGCAGTGAAGTCCGTTCCTATAAAAGAAATAACAGGCTCCGTTTTATTTGATGGAAGTAAATTTTCTTATCAGTCGATACCCGATGGTTGGATCTGGCAGGATATCGGAAATTATTATGGAGCTGGTGCATTTGTGTTGAACTGGAAAGAAAATCAGTTTGAGTTAACCCTCCAATCTGAAAATAATAAAAATAACATTATTAAAATTATTTCTTCTGATACGGACTATGTGAACGAATTAAGTGCTGGTGAAAAGGGTAGTGGCGACAATGCCTTTGCTTATTTACCAATAGGTGCACAATTGCCCTTGTTAAAAGGAACCATTCCACCAGGTGAACCTTCTTTCAGGATTTCTTTAGCAGAAAGGGATCCGATAAAAAGTTTAATAAAAGATATTGGCTTGTATTTGGAATCAAATGGTGTATCAAATCCTTCCGGCGAACAGCATTCTTACATTAGTTCTGATAGAGTCCCTGAAGCTAAACCAACAATTATTAGTACTCATTTTTCACCAAGCCTTGATAGTATATGTTATCCGTTTTTACGAAAGAGTATTAATCTCTATGGGGAAGCGTTGATAAAAGCAATTGCTTACGAAAAGGATAAATGGGGATCG
>JANNEK010000375.1:0-2441 GCA_031378605.1 Chitinophagaceae bacterium
CCGGGTGGCCGTTACCCTGGGCATCGCGCTGCACCCGCTTCTTGCTTACGCATCCCAACTTCGTTGGGCACGAACCGGCTGAGGCGCTCAACCCAGGGTTGGTGATAGCAAAATTAAAAGCATCATTACACTTTTATAAAAAACTGTTCAAGTAATATGGTACAAACAAATTGGCGTATATACATACATGTAGAAAAAGTATACCAGGACTTCCTAAAACAACTTCGCGCTTTCGCGGCAACTTACTTTTACAAAGAAGATTTGAAAAGAAAGCGATACTGTCTTGCGAAAAAAGTTTTGAATCCCTTTGCAAAAATAATTACGGAGTAGTTGGTTTAGCTTATCACAAGTTATAAATTCTCTTTTATCAATTTTTCGATAACTGGCTGATCAAATCCATTCTTACTTGCATAAATTACTTTGCCAAGTTTATCGAGGAGAATAATAGTGGGAAAACCAGGAATTCCATAAGCCTCTGCCAACTTTTCTCCTTCATATAACATTTTATAGATTGGTTGATACTTTTTAAAGAAAAAAGCGATATCCTCTTTTTTGTCTTCTGTATTTATTGATAATAGTTGAAAATCATTGGAATTAAATTTTTGCTGTAGCTCATTTAAGTGAGGAAACGAAGCCAGGCAAGGGCCACAACTCTTAATCCAAAAATCGAGCATTACAATTTTACCGCGGTATTGATAGAGCGAGGATGAATCAATCTTGCCGGCATTATACCAGGGTAATACCCAATCTTCCAATACAGTGCCCACATTTATTAATGGTTTCTTCGGTTGCGGTGGTGCGTACTCGTTTGTGTAGGATGAATAAAACCAGGAAAATTCTTCCGGTGCCGCAGGTCGTAAATTAATAGCGTCATAGGTCGCTGAAATAAAATCATCCGGCCTGTCTTTCCATTTGCCAATAAACTTATACGGCAATAGCGTTTTCTTATGGATGATCAGCAGGTAAGGTTTCGTTTTATCTCCCGTATAATCACTGGTTAATTGATTTAGTTTTCCAAGGCCCCCAAAATATTGATCATACAAATTGAATGCGAAGCCATAATACTCTTCCTTTCCAATTATCGTATCCGTCATTGTCACTTTGATGGAATTATTCTTTTGTAACATCGGTAAAATAGTACGAAGAGACGCCAGGGAAAAATACAGTGGAGATATGCTTTCGAATTGTTCTGCCGTTGGCTTCTGTGTAATATCAATCGTTTTCTTTTTTCTATCCAGCCCAAAATACTGAACTCCATTATAATATGACTTATAATTTTCGTCCTCTGCCTGAAATCGATAACCGGCAGTATTATTCGCAGATGTAAAATCAATATAGATTTCAGAAGAATAAATATTGTGATAGTTCTCGCCTTTATATAAAGATTCTCTTATCATCTTATAGTGTATGGTTCGAATAGCATGTAGTTTCGTTGTCGCTAATTGCAAAATTTGATCTTTGCGCGATGCGCTATATTCTTTTTGTCCATAGATAGTAGTCACTGCAGCAACAACTGCAAGAAGCAGGCAGGTAAATAGTATTTTTTTCTTTTTTGTAAACATATCCATGAATTTATTGAATATAATAATTTAGTAAATCTATCCCACAAAATGTGGTAAGCCAATTCAATTAGATAAACACCGAAATAAATTCTGCAAAATCAATTTACCAGTGAGTTTGTCGAAAAAAGAAGGTGCTTTGTCTAAAATAAGCCTTATATAGTTTTATTTATTTACTCATTGCGGCAATTGTTTATACTTTCATTGAATGAAGTTGCCCATCATCTTAAAAAGAATTAGCAACTATACATGGATAGAAATTATATTTTTTATCTTATTCTTTTTTGCATTCCCCATCGTAACCGATATTGAATATGCCATCAAAGAACAACCTTGCCAGGGTTGCGAACAATCCTTTTTAATGCTACTGCAGCAACGAATTGTTTGGGGCTTATTTCAGCTACCGATTTTTTTATTTTTATATAAAATTATTATTGGCAAGTTACTGATACAAAAAAAATACCTCCAGTTCATTTTTGCCTACTTACTGTTCCTGTTTGGCCTCGATTTATATATTGTGCATGTTCAATACTGGTCGATTGCACGATTAACATTTTTACCCAGGTACATTACTACCACAGCAGCTAAATGGTACGAAATAAAATCATTTTATCATTTCAGCATTATATATATCGTTCAAGAAACACTGGTATTTATTGCGCTAGCCTATTTCATTAATTATACCAAACAGGAAATAAAGTTGAAAGCATTAAAACAAGCCAAGTTGGAATCCGATTTAAATTTCCTGAAGGCTCAACTACAACCGCATTTCTTTTTTAATACATTAAACAATATTTATTCATTGGCCCAGCAACAATCAACCGATACAGCGCCCTTAATTTCAAAACTCTCAGAAATGATGCGTTATGTAATTTATGAAAC
>JANNEK010000016.1:0-9449 GCA_031378605.1 Chitinophagaceae bacterium
TATATATGACATGTACTACAGGCACATACGCCGCCGCAATTATGATGCAATTCAATATTATTGGTTAGAGCTACTTCAAGCAGGCTTTGATCAGGAGCGATATCTGTTAAGGTAATAGGCTCTAGTCCTTTCTGTTCGAAATTATAAGTAATTATATACATAAATCGTTTAAATCGGCAGCAAAAATAAGCTAAATAGGCCTTCAATTACAAAGGCAATTGGTTTTAGGTGATACCCCGATGAAAAACAGGCAGCTTTTCCGTATTTCGCTAATAAAAAAACCGCCCTTAAAAACAAGAGCGGTTAATAAAGAAAGATTCTAAATTATTTCTTGCTATTGTAGACTATATTTTTTTGAATAATCATATCATTTATAACGTTTATTGATTCGTCTAAATAGATATCGGTACGCAAACGCTTAATCCATTCTTTAAAGCGTTCTAATTTACCGGTATCATATTCGAATTTCTTTAGATCCTCCGGAAGGGCCGATACCTCCAATTCAGTGGTTAGTTTAATAGAAGATTCTATTTGTTTTACAGAATTCTTTATCTGCTTCTGCTCTTCCTGGTATTTTTTTAAACTCAGCGGTGCGATTTTATCATCCTGTTCAGCTCTCCACTGTGCATATTTCTGAATAGTTGCAAAGGAGTTGCCTTGTTTGATTCTATCGGTACTAGTTTTTTTTATTGGATCGAGGTTTATGCTATATTTCCAATTTGTATAATCTGCCTTTTGTATTTCGTCCCAAGGCAACGCTTCTGGATTATCTTTTTCGCGATATTTGGAGAACTCAAATAAATCTGGAAGGTTAATATCAGAAGAAACTCCTCTCAATTGTGTCGATCCACCGTTTATGCGATAAAACTTTTGAAGTGTTAATTTTATCGTTCCTAAATCGCTGTTTGGCTCTACGAAACCTACTATTTTATCAAGACCAATATTCCGTTGTACGGTTCCTTTTCCGTAGGTAGAGGTACCAATAATAACTCCACGATTATAATCCTGAATGGCTGCAGCAAAAATTTCGGAAGCGGATGCACTGAATTCATTTACCATTACGGCAAGAGGCCCGTCATATAAAACTGATTTATCCCGGTCAAAATAAATCTGTGGTTTTCCATCACGATCTTTTACCTGAACAATAGGTCCGCCCTCAATAAATAAACCAACCATTTGTACTACGTCATATAAGGAACCTCCTCCATTATTGCGAAGATCCATTACTATTCCGTCTACTTTTTGTTCCTTGAGTTTAATAATTTCTTTACGAACATCTTCTGAACAACGGGGGCCCTTTGGATCATCAAAATCTGCATAAAACTCAGGAAGGTATATAAAACCAATTCGTCCTTTTAACGTATTAATTACTGCGCTGCGTGCAAATGTTTCGTCTTGTACAATTTCATCTCTTATCAATGAAACTACTTTAATTGTGCCATCATTCTTTTTTAAGGTAAGGCGTACTTCAGTACCTTTTTTACCACGAATTATTTTTACGGCATCTTCGGTTATAAAACCAGTAAGATCGATTGGCTCAGCAGAACCCTGGGCAACTTTTAAAACTATATCACCAACTTGTACCTGACCAGATTTCCATGCCGGACTTCCTGAAAGCAGTGTACCAATCTTTATTGTTCCTTCTTCTTCTTTCAACGAAGCGCCAATTCCAAAAAATTTTCCACTCATCTGCTCTGTGAAATATCTTTTATCAACCGGAGGAAAGAAGGTGGAATGGGGATCCATTGTTTCTGTAATAATATTCAGGTAGTTGTTGAAGCGATCATCTTCAGTTACTTTAACAGATAGCCTGTCAAAAGTTCTATCCATAATTTTAAGAACACGTAGCCTTGCTTCTTTCTCCAATTCCGCATCGGTTTTCGCAACAAACCCTTCAGTACCCTTGTTCTTTTCCCTATTCTCCAATAAATCTCCATATCTATCAAGAGCCAGGTATTTTAATTGCTTGCGCCAATTTTCTTTACGCTCCGACTCACCTTTTGGAAAATCATATGAATCTGGATTTAGTACAATCGATTCATCCTTTGAAAATTCAAAAGGTTTGCTTAATATATCTTTATAAAGAGCAACTACTTCGGGTAAACGCTTACGAACTACTTCAGATACTGCCGGAACAAATTGCACATCTCCTCCTAAAATTTCATCGTCGAGTTTAGTTTCAAATTTTTTCAAAGCCTGAATATCCGATTGAAGAAGAATATTTTTGCTTTGATCCACAAAACGATCACTTAAGAACTTCTTGAAAAGTGTTTTTGAAAACTCATCATCAATCTTCTTAGGACTGTAATGCACTTCTTTCAACATGTCGCCTACATTGTGAAGAATTTTTTCATATTTGCCGGGAGGTTTTCCGCCCCATCCAAAAGTTTGAAAAGCAACAATCAATCCTGCACCCAATAGCAGGATAAGTACGGGTAAAGTTCTTTTACTAAACATAATTTTTATAGCTTTTTGCATTACTCCAAAAATAACGATAAATAATACCAGTTGTTGCGGGCTCCAATCAATATTAACAACTGATTTTACACAAATTACACAAACGGAAAAGGAAAATACCGCTTCAAAAAGAAATCCCGAAACATTTACGTTTCAGGATTTCTTATCCGGGTAACTGAGGGGGCTCGAACCCCCGACCCTCAGAACCACAATCTGATGCTCTAACCAACTGAGCTACAGCTACCGTTTTAATTCGCAAATCTACGTATAAAAATAGTTTTACTCAAAACAACCAGTAAAATATATTTCATGATCTAATTGGGTTTTCTTTGCATACTTAATTATTCAATAATGAACTTATTTTTTCTATTGTTACCTGTTGTTGGTGCCCTGATTGGATTTTTTATGAACTGGATGACCATCTCATTTTTTTTTTACCGCTATCTTCCTAAAAAGCAGCCTGCCATTGCTCATAAGATTGGGAAATTAGCAGCCGATAACCTATCAATTAGCGATCTGGCAAAAAAGTTAGGCGACCAAGAAAGTATGCAAAAAATATTGCCTGTAATGGAAGGTCATATTGATGATTTTTTACGAAACCGACTAGGTAAAGCAATGCCCATAATAAGCATGTTTATTGGCGATAAAACGATAAACCAGTTGAAGGCAGTGTTTATGAAAGAACTTGAAACAATAGTTCCAGCCACGATCAACAGCTTTATGCAAAACATGGAAAAAGATATCGATATTGAAAAAACGGTCTCAGAAAAAATAACAGCGATACCTTCAATTGACTTTAGCCAAAGGATAAAAGAAGCATTTTCGGATCCAATAAAAAAGGTTAAGCTTTTAGGAGCACTTACCGGACTTATTATTGGAGTGGTACAAATGTTAATCGTGCTTTTAGTCAGTAAGCCGTAAATTCTCCCATTTTATTATCTCTTTTTTGACAAAAATAGTAGCCTAAACAATTTGCTTTTGAAATTGTTTAAAACTACCACTCATCATAATGTCACAAGTTCGTCACCCAACTAACGTCAAACTTTGCATACTTAATTTAACTGAAAATTTGCATACTTAATTTAACTGAAAAAATCATGAAGCAATTTCTTATTCTTGTCTTAATACTAATTTCAAGTAGCGTTGCTTTTACACAAATGCCTGCAGGTGTGGGTGGTGGCAGGCCAGGAGGAGCGCAAAACATGAATATGGGCCGGTTCTACGGAAAGATTCTTGACAGCAAAACAAACAAAGCACAGGAAGCAGTTTCCATCCAGTTGATTCAAAACAAATTCGACACGATAACAAAAAAAAGAAAGGATACGATTATAGCAGGCATGTTAACGAGCAAATCGGGCGATTTTAGTTTAGAAAATCTTCCTGTCATGGGAAATTTTCGGTTAAAGATTACTGCCATAGGGTATAAAATGATTGAACAAAAAGTAGCTTTCGTATTAAAATTTGGTCAGGGAGGAGATATGACCCAGGCCTTGAATGGCATCGATAAGGATCTTGGTAATATAAAAATTGAACAGGATGCCCAGGTACTTGAATCAGTAACTGTTAGCGGATCGAAAGCACTCGTGACGTCGAATATTGACCGCAAAGTTTTTAATGTTGAAAAAAACCTTACTTCAGCGGGAGGCACAGCAATAGATGTTATGAGAAATGTTCCCTCCTTAAATGTAGATATTGATGGTAATGTTACTCTCCGAAACAATGCTCCAACAATTTTTGTGGATGGAAGACCAACAACACTAACACTGGAACAAATTCCTGCAGATGCGATTCAAAGTGTAGAAGTAATTACAAACCCTTCTGCAAAGTTCGACGCATCGGGCGGAACGGCAGGCATTTTAAATATTGTTTTAAAGAAAAACAGAAAAGCAGGTTATAACGGAAATCTTCGTACGGGTATTGATCAGCGTGGTAAATATAATGTAGGGGGAGATATAAATGTCAGGCAGGGTAAAGTAAATGTTTTTGCCAGCGCTATGTATAACCAGCGAAAATCTATATCGAATGGAACCACCGATCGGCTAACAACCATCAGTAACCCAAATACTTTTCTATTACAGAAAGATAAAAACATTAGCGAAGGATATTTCGCTTTCCTACGAGGTGGAGTTGATTATTTTATAAATAACCGCAATACACTTTCATTATCTGGCGTGTATGTAAATGGGAAATTTAAACCAGAATCAATCAGCGATATTTTTGTGGATACATTATATAATCCAGCGAAAACTTCTTCGTTCAGCAACAGGCTTTCGAACAGCACTGGTGAATTTAAAAACAGAGGTGCCGTTGTTGGATTTAAACACAATTTTGCCAAAGCAGGAAAGGAGTGGACGGCCGATTTTAATTTCAACAAAAGCAATAATGAAAACGAGAACCTCGTAACAAGTAATAATTATACCCAGCAAAATGGTACACTTACAAGAAGTTTTAAACAATTACTTTCTGGCGGAGGTAATACTCAATTCATAACTACGCAAACAGATTTTGTAAATCCATTGACCGAAAATTCAAAACTGGAGATGGGTGTGCGTGCTCAAATTCGTAAGGTAGATAGCAGAAATGATATCAGTTTTATTGATGGTGGTGGAGCCACTATTAAAATACCGCAGCTTAGCTCTCAATTTTTGAATAAAGATCATGTGTATGCTGGCTATGCAACCTTCACCAACAAGATCAAAGATTTCGGTTATCAACTGGGGTTACGGGCAGAAAGCTCCAACTATAGCGGTGATGTTAAAACCGTATCCTTTTCTGGAAAAGATACCCTGATTAGTTATTCGAATAGTTTTCCGTTAAGTTTCTTTCCAAGTATATTTTTATCGCAAAAATTAAAGAAGCAGCAGGAACTCCAAATGAATTTTTCAAGACGTATCAATCGACCAAATTTTTTCCAGCTATTTCCTTTCACCGATTATTCGGATACACTTAATCTTTCAAGAGGAAATCCGAACCTAGTCCCCGAATTCACGTATTCCTTTGAAGTATCTTATACGAAAACCTATGCCACAACAAATTCGTTTTTAGCATCGGTTTATTATAAATTCACTGATGACTTAATCACCCGTTACCAGATAGCCGAAGCCAGCCCATTGAAAATTTCTGATACCTTACTTATCAACACTTATATAAATGCCAACTCCAGTTATGTGGGTGGATTGGAGTTAATATCGAGGCATGCTGTTACCAAATGGTGGGATCTTACAACAAACCTTAACCTATATACATCGAAAATAAATATTACGGATCCTAAATTAGTTCAACAAGAAAATATATATAGCTGGTTTGGCAAGATTAATAACAGTTTTAAGTTGCCAAAGAATTTTACCCTGCAAATCAGCGGTGATTACCAATCAAAAACTATTTTACCTCCTGGTGGAAGTAGCGGAGGCTTTGGTGGTGGCGGTGGTCGTGGCGGACCTGGTGGTGGAATGTTTGGACAAGCACTTAGCGCCTCACAAGGATATGTACGCGCTAATTATGGGGTGGATATGGCTTTGCGATTTGATTTTATGAAAGAAAAAAGAGCCTCACTAACACTGAACTTTGCAGATGTATTTCGCACCCGCAGAAGTGATGTATATTCAGAATCCGCTTTCTTTGTTCAAAATGCATTTCGGAGACGCGATCCTCAATTCTTCCGGCTTAACTTTAACTGGCGCTTTGGAAAATTCGATGTTTCGCTTTTCAAAAGAAAGAATATGAAAGGAGAAATGGAAGGAGTTCAAAATGGCATGCAGGGAGTACAGTAAAAGCAATAAGCCTGTAGCCGATAGCCTCTGCAGAACATTGAAATGGCAATAAATAAATTAATTTATTCATAATGGTTATTTACGAAGGAGCCTGAATCGGCTCCTTTTGTACTTTCGTATCTTGTATAAATAATTTTATGAAGAAAGGTCTGTTATTATTTAATATCTCTATTTTGTTATTTAGTTATTCGTTTGCGCAAACTATGCCTGACAAAAAATATACTTACCTGGCCCTGGGCGATTCCTATACCATCGGAGAATCTGTTTCAACTGAAGATAACTTTCCATTCCAAACAGTTAAGCTGCTAAGAAAGGAAGGATATGTTTTTCAGGAACCAACCATTGTTGCCAAAACAGGATGGACAACCGACGAATTACAACGTGGAATCAGGAAAGTTTCTCTCGAAAAAGAATACAGTGTTGTTTCATTGCTCATTGGAGTAAACAATCAGTATAGAGGAAGAACTTTAGATGAATACGCCAAACACTTTGAAGAATTATTAAAGCAATCAATTCACTATGCGGGCAATAACGTAAATCGTGTATTTGTTTTATCAATCCCCGATTGGGGAGTAACACCGTTTGCAAACGGTCGCGATCGAATTAAAATTGCACGGGAAATTGATGCATTTAATGAAGCTGCCAAAAAACTGGCTGCATTATATAAAGTACACTATGTAGAAATCACGACGGGCAGCAGAGAGGCTTTACATGACGATAGTCTTTTAGCTGAAGATAAATTACACCCATCGGGTAAAGAGTATTTTCGCTGGGCCCAAAAATTAGTTACTGCAATAGCGCCGGAACTAAAATAGAATTTGAATTTTCTGGCAGATAAAACACTTTTATATTATAAAGGCAAATGGAAATAGGAAAATTAACCTGGAAAGAAAAGTTCTCATCCATCGTATTAATAACTATCGGGATCATTCTGTTGCTTTTACAGATAGTAAGTATTCTGTCAAATACCGATTCAATGATCTCAACGGAACCGAATTCCATTTCCATCAAAAAATCTGAACTAATTGATCACTTGCGATTTTTCATTATGATGCTTATTGCACTGGCATCAGGAATTCTTCTTTATAAACAAAAGAAATTGGGCTGGATAATAGCCATACCCTTTCTATTAATCAGCATCTTTCTTTCCGGATATTTTATTTGGTTCCTTTATGTTATGTATCTAATCCCCGCTTTCATACTGATGATTGTTGGATTTACAATTATGGTAGTATCCGTTTTATTTTTATTGATTCCGGCAGGTCGCCAAAAATACAGGGTCGATAAAAGAACATACTTGCCAACCCTTTTAGTATTGATAGCAATTTGCTGTATATTTTTTTTCTTAAAGTAACCCTTCTTCCTTTATTTCATAACGTTCTTTAATTTTCCGCATCACTTCGTCCATAGATGACCGGTAATCTTTTGCACTCCATTCGCCCCGCTCCCATTTATCAAGCTCCTGATCAATATGCTTTTTTTGCAATGAACTCATTTGATCTACCAGTTGATTACTTACCTCTTTTTGTTTCTGATAAAACAGTTTCTTTTTTTCGGAGGTAAGTTCTTTGTCTTTTCGCATATCATTTTCGGAAGCAGCCATACTCATTAATTCTTCTTTTGCAAGGGATATATCGTATGGACCAACCGGCATAATCAATTTTGAAAGTATCGGACCAATTTCAATTAATATTATTAACAGAGAAATCAACAAGCTTGTCCAGAATACACTGAGTTCTTCATCCGACAAATCACTCAATGCCTTGTTTCTTTCCAAAAATCCAATATTCTTTTTAAGAGTTGCCGCGTATTGTTTTCTTTTTTCTTCAAGAGAAGATTTTGAATCTGCTAAAATACTATCCTGCGTTGCAATATCAACGGTTAGCAATCGAAGTTCCGGCTGAAATTGTTGTAATGAAGAAGTATAGGCATTCATCTTTAATGTCGTTAGTTCTTCCATTCCTATCTGGCCAGAGCCTCCAGTGCCATCAGCTTCCTGCAAATAGGCTTGTTGCAAACGATGCAAGGTATCTTCTATTGAAAATTTTCGGCTGCTTAACCTGTTACGTTCCGTTAGTGCCGATTGCACCAATGCCTGATTCTGCAGTTGCAATAAACTATCATTGCGTTGAACTTTTTTATGAAGATTTTCAATTACTTTGGTATCAATTTCTTTCTCGAATATTTTGAGTTCAAGAGGCCGGGCAATAGTTACTCCTATCAACACGGCAAGAATAATTCTTGGAACCGCCATCCAAAACTGTTTGCTCTTGGATACGCCATACTTACGCATGGTAGAAACAAGAAAACGATCGAAATTAAAAATGATAAGCCCCCAGATAATTGCAAAACCGATGGTCCATGCCCAATTTCCAAATACACTATGAACCGCATAGCCCGCCGATAAGGAAGCCAATACAAAAGTAGCCAGTATTACTCCGCCCAAACCTGCATATTTAGTATGCTCTGAAGGATGATCTTTTAATAACTGCTGATGAGCGCCCGAGCACCACCATAAAAAATTACTATTCGATTTTTTTTTATTGCTTCCACTGAATGAGTCATAAGAATAGAGACCATTGGTCTCTGCCGGTTGATTAGCAGACATACTAATTTAATTAATTAAGTGAAGTAGAATTGTACTATGTAGTTGGAGTGGGAACAGAACAAAGAACGGAAAAAGCGAAGAATTAATTGCAAAAGAAAAGTGAAAGGTGATAAATAAAGGGAGGGTTAATTGGTTTAACGACTTACCCCGATCTTCTATTTATAAGGTAATATGTATTTAGTACTACTTTATTTTTTTAAGGACTTCATTGACTTGCCCCGATCTTCGAACGATAAAGCAGTATGTATTTAGTACTACTTTATTTTTTTAAGGAATGTATTGACTTGCCCCGATCTTCAGATCGGGGAACATTATTTTATCTCTTCGCTCCTTCAATTCCTTATTTTGTAGAAGATTTCACTGGGGGCGGTGCAATGCATAATGATCATCGTAATACCAGGCTTGAGCGATTTTAATGCCTTTATATAATTGCCTGTTTTAAATTGTTGGATATTTTTTGTGGAGGCTTGAATATTTTTTGGCAATTCCCATCCATAACTTTCATTATGTAAATCGTCTATTAACGGTAAACCCGCATTCCATAATTGTTTACCCAGTAATCGAATCTGTTCAATTTGCGCATCAGGCATTTTCATTTGTGCTTTAATGAGCGT
>JANNEK010000034.1:0-2853 GCA_031378605.1 Chitinophagaceae bacterium
CATATATATGTTGAAGCTGGAGAATCCTATTTGGAAGAACTTACTGATCGGGAAGAAGATTTTATTGACAGAGCAGTAAATCCAAAAATTAATTCAAGACTTGGTTGCCAGTGCGTATTACTCGCTGGTAAAACCGGGCAAATAACCATAACTGTTCCTGATCAAACTCAATTTTTAGGCGAATAAGATTATTATTATGCAATACGAACCTCCTATTAAATGGAACGATTATGAAGATATAGCGCTAAAACTCTATGAACGGTTTGGGGCAGAATTTACGGAAGGTAAAATTTACCGCATCAGGTTTACCGACTTACTGGAATGGGTACTGCAAATACCAAATTTTATAGGAACCAGGGAAGAAAGTAATGAGGGTCATCTGGAAATGATTCAAAGTACATGGGTATACGAATGGAGAGATAATCAAAAATAATTCAAGTTCCCTTTACGTTAATTTAAGCCATTGAATCTAACTTAACAATCATTGGAATGAATTTATTGGATCATTTTAAAAAAATTAACACCTTTGTTTTCGATATGGACGGCGTACTTACAGATGGTGCACTGTTTGTTGTTGAAAACAGTCAGCCCGTGCGAAGAATGAATATAAAAGACGGGTATGCTATTCAGCTTGCTATAAAAAAAGGATATAAAATTATTGTTATTTCGGGAAGCATTTCAGATGCAGTAGTTACCCGGCTTAACGGATTAGGTGTAAAAGATGTATATATGAAAGTAGAAGAAAAGGCTACTCACTTAGATAATATTCTGAAAGAAAATAATACCGGCCTAAACGAAGTATTGTTCATGGGCGATGATCTTCCCGACTATGCTGCAATGAAAATAGTTGGATTGCCCTGTTCCCCTGCTGATGCAGCCGCTGAAATTAAAGAGATAGCAAAATACATATCTCCATTAAATGGTGGGCATGGATGTGTACGTGATGTTATTGAAAAAGTATTGAAACTAAATGGCCATTGGCAACACGAAACGGGTATAGCCAGCCGTTGATTTTTTATCCTTATCTTGTTCGTTCAATTGTTATTTTTAATATCTGCATGAGACTTATTGTAGCATTCTTTCGCCTTGTACGGTCACTTAACCTTTTGTTTATTGCACTTACGCAGTTTCTTTTTCAGTATTGTATTATCAGTCCGGAGCTGACTAAAATCGGCGTACAACCGCAACTTACTCATTTCTTATTTTTTTTACTGGTGCTTTCATCGGTATTTATAGCAGCGGCCGGTTACATTATTAATGATTATTTCGATCTCAATATCGATCGAATCAATAAGCCAGAAAAGCTGGTTGTTGAAAAAATAATCAAGCGACGATGGGCAATTGTGTGGCACCTGGGATTATCAATTGCCGGTATTGCATTAAGCTTTTATGTGAGTTGGAAAAATAATTACAATTTTTTATTGGGGTTTGCCAATATTGGTTGCGTTCTTTTATTGTGGGTGTATTCAACCATTTTTAAAAAGAAATTACTTTCTGGTAATATCATTATTTCGTTACTAACGGGCTGGGTTGTTTTAGTATTGTATGTAGCAGAAATGGATCGTTTTTTTTATACCGTTAATAATCCTCAACTCTCCAATGCAATAGCGAAAATATTTAAGCTTGCCGTTTTATATGGGGGATTCGCATTTATAATTTCACTTATCCGGGAAATTATAAAAGACATTGAAGATATGCCGGGCGATGAAAAATACGGCTGCCGAACAATGCCCATTGTATGGGGGCTTAATGTTTCCAAAGTATTTATTGCCACATGGCTTATAGTTCTTGTAGGCGCACTTATTATTATTCAAATTTATATGCTGCCTTCGGGATGGTGGTTCGCTTTTTTATATATGCTCGTTTTTATTCTTGGCCCCTTACTCTATATTTTCAAAAAATTATTTAATGCGCAAAATTCTAAGGATTTCCATATGCTTAGTAATTGGGTAAAGCTGGTAATGATGACAGGGATACTTTCGATACTGTTTTTTAAATTATATGAATAGTAAAATCATATTGGCTTCTCAATCTCCGCGCAGGAAACAACTACTTGAATGGGCAGAGGTTGAATTTGATATCCTGATTCAGTCAACAGACGAATCATTCCCGCCAAATTTGCCTGTTGAATTAATTCCTATTCATATTGCAAGAAACAAGGCATTGGCTATAATCGGTCATTCATCGTTCAAAGTATATAATCCTCCCTTACTTGTTTTAGCAGCCGATACAATTGTAGTATTAGATAATTCAGTAATTGGTAAGCCCAACAGCAGAGAAGAGGCTATTGAAATTCTCTCAAAGCTGTCAGGAAAAAAACATTCGGTTATAACCGGCGTTGTATTAAGACTAGAGGGAAAAGAAATTTCATTTTCAGATACAACAACAGTATGGTTTCATTCATTGACCCGGAATGAAATAGAATTTTATGTAGATCGATACAAGCCTTACGATAAGGCCGGCGCGTATGCCATACAGGAATGGATAGGTGTAATTGGTATAAAGCGAATTGAAGGAGACTTTTATAATGTAATGGGATTGCCAGTTAGCCGGGTTATTCAGGCAATTCAGGAATTTAACGATGTAAACTAAGGAAATCCTCATCGTTGGATTTACTACTTCCATTAATTTTATTGAACGCTATAACCTCAGGGCATCAAACAACGATTGTTTATGACTGAACGTTTATTACAATTTATATGGCAGTTCCAGTATTACAATAAAATGGAACTTCAATTGGTCAATGGAGAGCCACTTCAAATAATTCATCCTGGAACATATAATTCAAATCAGGGCCCTGACTTCTCCCAGGCTCGAATTAAAATTGGATATACTGTTTTTGCAGGAACTATC
>JANNEK010000037.1:0-18997 GCA_031378605.1 Chitinophagaceae bacterium
TTCTTTTACGGATGGAAAAATAATTGGTGCTACGCTCGATAGAAATGGATTGCGCCCCTCACGCTATTGTGTTACTACTGATGATCGGGTAATTATGGCATCCGAAACAGGTGTGCTTCCCCTGGATCCAAAAACAATAAAGGAAAAAGGAAGATTACAGCCTGGTAAAATGTTTGTGGTAGATATGGAACAAGGGCGCATAATAAGTGATGAAGAATTAAAATCAAAAATTTGTAGCCAAAAGACCTATGGAGACTGGTTGAATCAATATAAAATCCGATTGGAGGAATTAGAAGAACCAAGAGTACAATTCACACATTTATCCGACGATTCTATTTTAAAATATCAGAAGGAGTTTGGTTATAGTACAGAGGATATTGAAACACTTATTAAACCAATGGCACTCGACGGTAAAGAGCCAATTGGCTCGATGGGTACGGATGTTCCTTTGGCAGTTTTAAGTGATCAACCCCAACACCTGTCCTCCTATTTCAAACAATTATTTGCCCAGGTAACCAATCCTCCTATTGATCCTATTCGGGAACGAATGGTGATGAGCCTCGCAACATTTGTTGGTAACAATGGAAACCTTTTAGAAGAGGATCCGATGCATTGTCATACAGTTGCATTAAAACAACCTATACTTACCAGTAAGGAGTTAGAAAAAATAAGAAGTATTGATACGGGGATTTTCCAGGCTAAAACATTGCAAACATATTTCAGGGCAGATGGCAAGCCCGATTCGTTAAAAAGAGGAATTGAACGTTTGTGCCGGTATGCAGAAGATGCAGTACACGATGGCTTTGAAGTATTGATACTTTGTGACCGTGCGGTAGACAGCGATCACGTAGCCATCCCTTCTTTATTAGCAACGGCTGCCGTACATCATCATCTTATTCGTAAAAGTCTTCGTGGGCAGGTGGGCATTGTAGTTGAAGCGGGCGATGTGTGGGAAGTACATCACTTTGCCTGTTTATTAGCTTTTGGTGCAACGGCCATCAATCCATACCTCGCATTGGCAACGATCCGCAATATGCGCACCAATGGAAGTTTACAAACAACCTTAGAATGGCCAGAGCTAAGGTATAATTATATTAAGGCGGTTTGTGATGGATTGCTGAAAGTATTTTCTAAAATGGGCATCTCAACGCTCCAGTCGTATCAGGGTGCACAAATTTTTGAAATATTAGGTTTAAACCAGGAAGTCGTTGATAAATATTTCACTGGTGCGGTTAGCCGAATTCAAGGTATTGGCCTTGAAGAAATCGCCAAAGAGGCACTTGTAAAACATTATCTGGCATTTAGTAAAAAAGATATACCGGTAGATCGGTTGCCCGTAGGAGGCGTTTATCAATGGAAGCGCAAAGGAGAATTTCATTTGTTTAATCCTACAAGCATTCACTTGCTCCAGTATTCAACCCGAATGAATGATTATACTGTATTTAAAAAATATTCAAAGTTTGTAAACGATCAAAGCGAAAAAGCAGCTACACTTCGAAGTATGTTTGAATTCAAACGTAATCGCCCGGCTGTTTCACTTGAGGAGGTAGAGCCGGCTGAAAATATTTACAAACGTTTTGCATCGGGTGCCATGAGTTTCGGATCTATTTCATGGGAAGCACATACTACCCTTGCCATTGCCATGAATCGGCTGGGTGGCAAAAGCAACACAGGGGAAGGTGGTGAAGATGAAAGAAGATATGAGCGGTTGCCCAATGGCGATAGTATGCGAAGTGCAATTAAACAGGTGGCAAGTGCGCGCTTTGGTGTTACCAGTTTATATCTTACCGAAGCCGACGAGTTACAGATCAAAATGGCCCAAGGTGCTAAACCAGGGGAAGGTGGACAATTGCCCGGCTATAAAGTGGATGATTGGATTGGAAAGACAAGGCATTCAACACCCGGTGTAGGATTAATTTCTCCTCCACCGCATCACGATATTTATTCAATTGAAGATCTGGCACAATTAATCTTTGATCTAAAAAACGCAAACCGGGCAGCGCGGATAAATGTAAAACTTGTATCCAAGGCAGGTGTAGGAACGATTGCTGCTGGTGTTGCCAAAGCAAAAGCAGATGTAATTTTAATTTCAGGGCATGATGGTGGTACAGGTGCTTCCCCCATTAGTTCAATTAAACATGCGGGATTACCCTGGGAACTAGGATTGGCAGAAACGCATCAAACACTGGTAAAAAATAAATTGAGGAGCAGAGTAGTGGTGCAGGCAGACGGGCAAATGAAAACAGGAAGGGATATTGCCATTGCTGCATTATTAGGTGCAGAAGAATGGGGCGTTGCTACTGCAGCGTTAGTTGTGGAGGGTTGTATTATGATGCGTAAATGTCATTTGAATACTTGTCCGGTGGGCGTTGCTACTCAAGATCCTGAATTAAGAAAACGATTTACCGGAGATGCAGAGCATGTTGTGAATTTTTTCAAATTTATGGTTCAGGAATTGAGAGAGATTATGGCCGAATTAGGATTTCGCACCGTAAATGAAATGGTGGGCCAGGTAGATTGCCTGCAGGCAAGAGAAAATATTACCCATTGGAAATTTAGTAAACTGGATTTGTCACCAATTTTATATAAAGAGCCCGCATCACTTTATACAGGGTTATATAAAATGGAAGAACAGGATCATGCACTGGAAGATGTACTTGATTGGAAATTATTAGCAAAAGCAAAACCTGCTATTGAAAATAAAGAAAGGGTATTTGCAGAATTCCTTATCAGGAACACGGATCGGACTGCCGGTACCATTCTTAGTAATGAAATAACAAAAAAGTATCGTGCTGAAGGATTGCCGGAAGATACGATACATTATAAATTTACTGGTACTGCAGGTCAAAGTTTTGGGGCATTTAATACAAAAGGAGTAACGCTGGAATTAGAAGGTGATGCCAATGATTATTTTGGAAAAGGATTGAGTGGGGCCAGGCTTATTATTTATCCTTCGAAGTACGCAACGTATACACCAGAAGATAATAGCATAATTGGCAATGTGGCATTTTATGGAGCTACCAGTGGCGAAGCATTTATTAGGGGCAAGGCCGGCGAGCGGTTTGCAGTAAGAAACTCCGGTGTTCATGCTGTTGTGGAAAGTACGGGTGATCATGGCTGTGAGTATATGACGGGAGGACGTATTGTAATCTTAGGAGATACCGGAAGAAATTTTGCCGCCGGAATGAGTGGAGGTATTGCCTATGTATATGATGTAAAAGGAAAATTTGAAACCAATTGTAATAAGGAAATGGTCGATCTTGATCCGGTGTCTGACACTGACACTGCTGAATTGCTGGAAATGATTTCCCGTCATTTTGCCTATACCGGAAGCACTGTGGCAAAGTTTGTGTTGGACGATTTTGAAAATCAGTTGAAGAATTTTGTGAAAGTATTTCCTAAGGATTATAAGAAAGTACTGTTGCATAAGATGGAAGGAATTAAGCAGAAAGCTTGAAAAAAAAAATTACTTATTACTGAACTTATGAGGATCAATAGAAATGTTTTGATTTTGCTGAATAGTATTGATATCGTACAAGTGAGTTATATCCGCCCGGCAAAGCAATTCGGACGGGCAACAGGAGATCAGCAGACTTACCGAAGCGGGGACCAACTACAGTGAACCAACTATTATAAAGCATTACAATGGGTAAAGCAACTGGATTTTTAGAATTTACAAGAGAACTTCCTGTTAAAATGCCGGTGCAGGAAAGATTGACACACTACCACGAATTCATTAACCGGTACTCGGATGTAAAATTGAATCAACAGGCTTCCCGTTGTATGAATTGCGGGATTCCATTTTGTCATAATGGTTGCCCGCTGGGTAACGTAATCCCTGAATTCAACGATGCTGTATATGCGAAAGATTGGAAGGAGGCCTACCAAATCCTGAGTTCTACAAATAATTTTCCAGAATTTACTGGTCGTATTTGCCCTGCCCCTTGCGAAACTGCCTGTGTATTAGGAATCAATCAACCGGCCGTTGCCATCGAAGAAATTGAGAAGCATATTATTGAAATTGCATTTGATAAAGGATTTGTTCAACCAAGAAAGCCAAATGTTCGTACCGGAAAGAAAGTAGCAGTGGTAGGCTCGGGTCCGGCAGGGTTAGCGGCGGCGGCACAATTAAATTATGCCGGGCATACCGTAACCGTTTTTGAACGGGATGATATGGCGGGTGGGCTATTACGTTATGGTATTCCTGATTTTAAATTAGAGAAATGGGTGGTGGAAAGACGGGTGAAGTTGCTGGAAGAAGAGGGCGTAGTGTTTAAATGCAATGCCAATGTTGGAGTTAATATAAGTATTAATGACTTGCTAAGAGATTATCACGCTATTGTTTTAACCGGTGGGTCTACGGTACCACGTGATTTAGATATTCCTGGAAGATCATTAAAAGGTGTTCATTTTGCGATGGAGTTTTTGAAACAGCAAAACAAACGAAATGCGGCGAAAGATCCGCTTGCAAATGCCTCTACGGAAAGCAATATTTTTTCTGAAGATATTTTAGCTGTGAAAAAAAATGTGGTAGTGATTGGTGGAGGGGATACAGGTAGCGATTGTGTAGGAACATCAAATCGGCAGGGAGCAGTAATGGTTACCCAATTTGAATTAATGCCAAAGCCTCCTGAAAATAGAACCTCTTTTATGCCCTGGCCGAGTTATCCAATGACATTAAAAACATCTACTTCCCATGAAGAAGGTGCTGATCGGCAATGGGCTCTGGCCACTAAAGAATTTATTGGTGATGCTGATGGAAATTTAAAGGCTGTGAAAATTGTGGACCTTGAATGGAAGTCTGGTGCAGATGGTAAGCCAGCGCAATTTGTGGAAAGGCATGGAAGCGAACGTGAGATTACCTGTGAGTTGGCTTTACTGGCAATGGGTTTTATTCATCCTCAACACAAGGGACTTATAAGTGAATTAGGAGTAGAATTAGATGAACAGGGAAATGTAAAAGCTACCGAAAAAACTTATCAAACCAATATCAATAAGATATTTGCAGCAGGCGATATCAGAAGAGGTCAGAGTTTGGTAGTTTGGGCTATTAGTGAAGGGAGGGAATGTGCAAGGAAAGTAGATGAATTTTTGATGGGATATTCGATGTTGGAAACAAAAGACAATATGTTATTGGCTACGCAATAGATTTTTTCGAAAAGTAATTTTAGCCATCCCAACCGGGATGGCTTATTTTTAGGCTTTTATAAATATATTTATTATTTTAATGTGATATTTTTTTGAGTTTTTTCTATTTCTGAACAAGTTGTTTAAAATAATTAGCTAAACTAACAAATGTTTTTACTTAATTAACCTAGTTTAGCACCGTATCAATCATATATATTTTAATTTAATACTAAAACTAAAAGCAATCAAAATGAGTAAAGCGACAGCAAAACAAATTGCGCCCTTCCTGGTGCTCGTGGCTTTGGCGATCGCAGCTATGTTTATCAAACCAGCGGCTGATTACGTTCCAGGTCCCACCGATCCACAGTACAATCCATCAGATATTGCCTGGGTTTTGGTTTCTACGGCGCTGGTATTTTTAATGACACCCGGACTTGCATTTTTCTATGGCGGTATGGTTCATCGGAAAAATGTGATCTCTACTATGATTAAAAGTGTGGTAGCAGCAGGGGTAGTTGGAATTTTATGGGTAACAGTTGGTTTCAGTTTGAGTTTTGGAGAATCCATCGGAGGATTTATCGGTAATCCTACTACCTATTTATTTTTCCAAGGTGTAAAATCGGGTGCTGCCTGGCCGCTAGCAAATACAATACCTCTTACCCTATTAGCCTTGTTTCAATTAATGTTTGCAATAATAACTCCCGGCCTGGTAGTAGGAGCTGTTGCTGAAAGAATTCGGTTTACTTCCTATATTCTATTTATAGTATTATTCAGCTTACTGGTATACGCTCCTGTTGCCCATTGGTCGTGGCACCCAGAAGGGTTTCTCGCTAAAATGGGTGCCTGGGATTTTGCAGGCGGAACAGTTGTGCACATCACCGCTGGTTGTGCCGCGTTGGCTGGTGCCCTGGTTTTGAAAAGAAGAAGAGTGCATATTGAAAACAAAGAAATTCCACCAGCAAATGTTCCCTATGTTTTAATTGGTACCGGGTTACTTTGGTTTGGTTGGTTTGGATTTAATGCTGGTTCAGCAGTTGGATCAACTCCTTTGGCGGTTAACGCTTTTGGAACTACTTCTACAGCAGCATCGGCTGCAGGATTGGCCTGGATGTTTTTTGATGTATTGAAAGGAAAGAAGCCTTCGGTACTTGGCTTCTGCATAGGTGCGGTAGTTGGATTAGTTGCAATAACTCCAGCAGCGGGTTATGTTGGAATTCCACAAAGTATAATCATAGGTGTTGTTGGTGCGATTATCTCAAATATTGCCGTTAGTATCAAACAAAAATCCAGATTAGATGATACACTTGATGTATTCCCTTGTCATGGTATTGGGGGTATGGTTGGTATGTTATTAACCGGAGTATTTGCCAACCAACTGGTGCATGGTATTAAAGACGGACCTGAAGGATTGTTTTATGGAAATTATTCTTTTTTCTTTACGCAATTAAAAGCAATGGCAATTGTTGCCGGTTATAGTTTCGGCGTTTCGTGGCTTATTTTCAAATTTATACAAGTAGTATTGCCAATGCGGGTAACTGAAGAAGAAGAAGCATTGGGATTGGATGCTACCCAGCATAATGAAAAATATTTGCAGGGTACGCTGCTTGTTCCATCCAATGGTAAATTGCAGGAATCAATGTATGAATCAGAAGTATAATATTAAATAAAAGAGTACGGCATAATATGGGTTGCGCTAACAACACATTACCGTACTCTTCTTTAACACTTAAAATCTTTACAATGTTACGAAAATTATTTATGGCAGCAATTGCCATGGTTATATCCCTCTTTTCGTTTTCTCAGATTGCTTCTATGCAAGCGGATACTGCTGCAGCTACTGCACCAGCTCCCGACGAAGAAAAAAAACCTGTCTTAACAATCACAGGTTCCGCAGATGTTTATTACCGCTATGATTTTGCTAAAACGAAGGCCAATAACTTTACAAGCTTTACTAATTCCCAAAAAAGCTTTTCATTGGGTATGGCCAGTGTGAAATTTGAGCATAAATCTGAAAAAGTTGGTATTGTCGCTGATTTGGGTTTTGGAACCCGGGCTTCTGAATTTTCCTATAACGACGGCGGTATTCTATCTGCCATTAAACAATTATATATCAGCTATTCTCCGAATAGTTGGCTAAAGCTTACTGCCGGATCCTGGGCTACCCATGTTGGCTATGAGCTCGTAGATCCTCAATTAAACAGGAATTATAGCATGTCGTATATGTTTACCAATGGACCCTTCACACATACTGGCTTAAAGGCAGAAGTTACTAAAGGCAAGCACGGGTTTATGATTGGTGTTTCAAATGCCACTGATTTTCGGATACCACCGGATACAATGATTAATAAGAAATTTCTATTGGCACAATACAGTGTTGCTTTAACGGATAATGTGAAATTGTATTTGAATTATGTAGGAGGAAAAAACCCCGATAGCTCCAAAACAAACCAGTTTGATGCAGTGATTACAGCAAAAATTAACGATAAATTCAGTTTGGGATATAATGGTACTGTAAATTCTTCGAAAGGATGGGGTGGCTCTAAAAATGTTGATGGAAAAAGCTGGTGGGGATCGGCGTTATATATCAATATTGATCCAACACCCTGGTTCGGACTTACTGCCCGTGGAGAATTATTTAGCGATAAAAATCAGCTAAAAGTATTTGCATCTGCTCCAAAGGGCGGAAGTATTTTTGCGACCACCATTTCCGCAAATTTTAAAACTGGTGGTTTTATTTTTATTCCAGAATTAAGATTTGAAAATGCAGGAGAAAATATTTACGTTGATAAAGATGGTGCTGGAAAAAAATCTGCTGCAAGTTTTGTGTTAGCTGCTATTTATTCATTCTAATACTATTAGCTACTAAAGGGTTAGTATACACCTATTTTCATATGGCAAGCAATCGTTGATATCTCCCTGTTTCTACAGGGAGATTTTTTTTGATTCTTTAGTACTAACAATTGTTCTTGCAAAAAAATCTATTAACAATTTCTTTATGATAAAAATTATATTAACAGGGTTACCTTCTATAACTTTGCAGTATTAATGACTAATAGAAGATTGTTACAATAGTTAAACACTTCTTTCGTTTTAATAACGCTGAAACGATTCACTTCTCTCCTGATTTGCCTGCTCTTTACGATGCTTCCCGGTTTGAAATAAAATTTGCTGCCTCATTTTTTCATTAAAAACTACGTATATGAAATCACAAATCAATTTCAAGGCTATTAGTATGTTCGTACTTGTATCACTGTTAGTACTCAGCGCTTCTGTAAAAACAGCAACGGCCCAAACAAACAGTATAACTGCAAATACCGAAAGCAAACCCGAGTTACAGGTTAAATTTATCGGAACTACGGGAGAATTCCTGTATTTTGAACTTACCATGCTGCAAGCGGATGAATCCCGTTCAAGTTTGCGGATCCGAAACGAAAATGGCAGCGAAATTTATTCCGAAACCGTTTCTCAAAAAGCAATGATACGCAAACTGAAAATTGCCAAAGGTGAAGCAGAAAAACTGGAATTTGTTTACAGCACCACTAAGGGAGAAGTAAAAAAAGTTATTGAAATAAAAATAAAATTTCAGGAGACTGTGGAGGTGAAAGATATCGTTCGCCTTTAATCTCTAAAAACGGCATTTAACTTTTCGAGGGCTTATAAACAATGATTACGTCCTCCATGTCTATGGAGGACTTTTCCTTTGAATCCGTTTATATGAATGATATTTGATTTTGAAAATCAGAATGTAACAAAAATGCATCTGAAGCAAAAGGATAGGACAGGAAAAATAGTTAAGTATTGATATAGTTCGTAAAGCTTCTTGTTTTCACTTTTTTTCAATAGAGCGTTTTAAAGGTTAGAACATGCTCTTAAAAATTATTCATTTTATATTTTATCCAGCGCCTGGTTTATATCTTCCAATATATCCTCTATATGTTCAAGCCCTACGGAAATACGTATAAGCCCGGGCGTAATACCCACTTCCTGTCTTTCAGCTTCACTTAATTTTGAATGAGTAGTGGACGCTGGATGAGAGGCAATGCTTCTGGTATCGCCGAGGTTATTAGTCATAGATAACATTTCTAAACCATTCAGAAAAGATCGGCCGCTTTCAACGCCGCCTTTAATTTCAAAACTTATTATACCCCCACCGTTACTCATTTGTTTTTTTGCAATAGAAAATTGAGGATGTGTAGGAAGGAAAGGATACTTTACCCAGTTCAGCTTTGGGTGATGCTGTAATAACGTGGCGAGCTTTAATGCATTGTCGGCATGTTTATCCATTCGTATAAAAAGTGTTTCCATGCTTTTGCTCAGTACCCAGGCATTAAAAGGGCTCATAGAAGGTCCCGTATTTCTAACAAATAAATAAAGTTGATCAATTAATTCCTTTCTTCCAACTACAACACCTCCAAGTACTCTTCCTTGTCCATCAATAAATTTCGTGGCTGAATGTATTACTAAATCAGAACCGAGTTTTATCGGCTGCTGTACAGCGGGAGTTGCAAAGCAATTGTCTACTACCAATAAAATGTTGTTCTTTTTGCATATGGCAGAAAGTGATTCTATATCTACGATATCCAAACCAGGATTGGAAGGTGTTTCTACATATAATATTTTTGTAGTGGGGCGTATCAGAGAAGCAATGGTTTCAGGGTTACTCATATTGAAATACGAATAATCAATTCCCCACTTAGGTAAATATTTGGTAAGCAGCGTGTGGGTAGAACCAAATATGGCTGAAGCAGAAATGATATGATCACCCTTGCTCAAAAACGTCATGAATGTTGCAAACACGGCAGCCATTCCGGTACCGGTTGCAATACCATCTTCTGCTTCTTCGAGTGCTGCAATTTTTTTTATGAATTCATCTACTGTGGGATTAGAAAATCGTGAATAGATATTTACATCAAGACTGTCATCGGCAAACGCTGCCGCCATTTCTTCAGCAGAATCATAGGTAAAACTGCTTGTAAGAAACACAGGAGTAGCATGTTCTTTCTCGGCTGTTTGCTTTGTTTGAAGACGAATGGCTTTTGTTTCAGGGTGCTTTGACATTTTAAACTCCTTGTCTTTAATAAAAAAATTAATTTGCCATAGTTCCGTTTACTGATACATTAAACGTTATAACTGCTCCTGCCTTACGAAGGGTTTCAGCTACCGAACAATATTTGTTTATAGATAATTCGGCGGCCCTTATAGCTTTGGAAGGATCGAGTTCTCCCGTCATTTCAAAAACGACTCTTAGTGTTTTCCATAAGGAAGGTTCCTTTCCTTCTTCCCTTTCTCCGTCAACTGATATCTTTAACGTTTTAAGATCCTGCCGTTGTTTTTTAAGAATGCTTACAACATCGGCACTACTGCAACCACATAATGCAGCAAGCATTGTTTGCATAGGCCTTAAACCATTACCCATACCACCCTGATCAACTGGTATATCAATTTGCATGGTATTCCCTTTTTGATCAGTGATTGTCATTCCAAAATCTCCGGTGGTTCTTTCTGAATAAATAAGCGGCATATTTTACACTTTTATTATGCGAAGATAATGGGAAGCGAAATAGATAGTTTATGAAATCGGTAATTCGACCAGCACCTTTATTAAATACAAGATCATTTAGGAATACCTCGGAGTGATTTTTTTAAAAAGCTTTTACCAGTATTCGTATACTCCAAATGACCACCATGGTGCCTAATAAAATAAAAGAGGCTTTGCGTGGTAATTTACCTTGCAATTTTGCAGCAATAGGAGCAGCAGCTACGCCCCCAATAATAAGCCCAAGTATTACCTGCCAATGCTGAACACCTATTAATGTGAAAAAAGTAAAAGCACTTGCAAGTGTAACAAAAAATTCGGTTAGGCTTACTGAACCAACTACAAAGCGGGGCGTCCTTCCTTTTGTAATTAAGGTTGCGGTAACGATAGGTCCCCAACCGCCACCTCCAAATGAATCCAGAAAACCTCCAATACCAGCTAACCAACTATATGCTTTAAATTTCTTTTTTATCGTGAGGGTTTTAAAAGCTGTAATAAATATTTTTATTCCCAGAAATAATGTATAAAATGCCATGATAGGTTTTATATACTTTATGTGGGTTTCTCCAAATTTTACTAGCAAGATAGCACCCAAAACTGCTCCAATTATTCCAGGAATTAATAATGCTTTAAACAATTTCTTATTTACATTACCAAATTTATAATGGCTATAACCCGATGCCCCACTCGCAAACATTTCGGCGGTATGTATACTGCCACTGATAGCTGCAGGGCTTACATTTGCTGACATTAAAATTATTGCACTCGTAACACCATAGCCCATACTGGTGGCACCATCTACAAGTTGTGCCAGAAACCCGGCCAATATCATCCAGGGAAAATTATCTCCCAGGGTTTTGTACCATGCAATGGTTCCGTCTGTAATTTGGCGGATTGGTAAATAGGAGAATATAAAATGACCTATCAACATAAAAGCAAAGGCGAGGAGCGAATAGGTTGCAATTTTGCGCCAGCGATTTTCATTACTGAATTCCTCCTTTTCATCCAGTATGTTGGTTTTTAGGTTTAGTTCTTTTTCTTTATTGTCATTAATTGCATTCAATTTATCGGGCAGCAACTCACTATTATTCACTTGTGCTAATTCTTCTGTTAAAACTTCTTCAGGTGTTATCTTTAGATGCGTTCTGATAGTGGGCTTCTTTCCATTGGTTGGTATAATTATTTTCAGATCCTTATCATTTACTACCGGACTTAGGTAGAAATCGCAGAAAGCAGGCTTATCAGCCACATTAACTAATAAATTTCTTTCATTTGCATCGTATCGGATTCTTTCAATGAGATCAATATCATTTACTGCTGCAATTACAAGGTTTGCCTCAAGTAAGTCGTCGGGTTCATATTTTTTTTCATGAACTGCTAAGGCCGGGTATTTTTTTTCTAATTCCCCAATTGCTTCAGTTACATTCATTGCAACCAGGGATATTTTTGCACCAGGAAAAAGACGCAATACCAACTCCAATTTTTCAAGACCTGATTTTCCTCCACCAATTATAAGTATCCCAATTTTATCCAGTGATATAAAAACCGGAAAAAACTGATTACTTATCTTATCTGGGTTATTGTATAGTAAGCCTTTTTCTTGCACTTGATATTAATTTTTTTCGAATGAGTGTAAAGGCATATGAAATATATTAAATTAATAGAGTAATAATATTCGTTTCAGTTTACTAAAATCGGATTCGAAAACATGGATTCGTTCAGTAAAAAATGCTCAATGATTCTTCATTATTTTTTGAAAATTGATTCGTTTTTCAATTTTATTGAAACAATACGGCTGCTACTGTACTATTGCTTGTTTCATCAATTAATATTGCACTCCCGTTCGCACTAAGTTTATGGTACGAGTCATAAATCAATGGACTGGCTGTTTTAATCGTTGCTTTTACAACTTCATTTAGTGTTACATTTCCTTCAACAGGCAATTGCCGTAGGCTGTTTACATCCAGCTTGTATTCGATCGTTCGAACAACAGATTTTATCAGGCGGCTATTGTGTTGTAAATAATATTTATTACCTGCCTGAAGAGGTTTATCATCTAACCAACAAAGCAATACTTCTAATTCATTTCCTTGTGTTGGAAGATCATTCGATTTTGCGATGGTATCACCCCTGCTTATATCAATATTGTGTTGCAGTTGTATTACTACTGCTTGTGGCGCGAAAGCCAATTCAACCTCTTTTCCCGCAACTTCTAATTTTGAAATAGTTGATTCAATGCCTGCAGGCAGAATTGTTACCATGTCACCTTTCTTATAAATACCACTTATTATTTTTCCCGCATAGCCACGATAATCATGAAGTGTTGTTGTTTGAGGGCGTATAACATATTGTACCTGGAACCGTGGAGCTGTGTAGTTGACATCGTTATCAATTTTTACGTCTTCCAGAAACTCTAATAAAGGCTTACCATCATACCATGGCATATTCGTGGAAGCATCCACAATATTATCGCCATTTAAAGCACTGATCGGTATATAATTAATATTCTTTAATCCAAGTTGTTTGGCCACTTTAGCATAATCAATCACGATATTATTATAAACATCCTGGGAAAAATTTACAAGATCCATTTTATTGATGGTAACAACGATGTGTGGAATATTTAGCAGAGAAGCAATAATGGAATGACGACGGGTTTGTTCGATTACTCCTAAGCGGGCATCAATAAGTAATATAACAAGACTTACATTGGATGCACCGGTAATCATATTTCGCGTATACTGCACATGCCCAGGCGCATCAGCAATAATGAATTTTCTTTTCGCGGTTGCGCAATACCTATAGGCTACATCAATTGTTATTCCCTGTTCGCGTTCTGCTCTTAACCCATCTGTAAGCAAGGCAAGATCGATTGATCCGGTATCTTTATTTTTTGTTTGTTTTTCTAAAGCGTCCAATTGATCAATAAGAATATTTTTACTATCATATAATAAACGACCTATTAAGGTGCTCTTACCATCGTCAACACTTCCGGCAGTCATAAATCTTAGTATATCCATTATAGTTTATAATTTTTAGTTTGTGGTTTGTAGTTTATAATTTGTGATTTATCGTTCTTCAGGTGTAACAGTACTGATCAAACCAAGCACTACATAAGAGGAAATTTTAGAAATTTACAACGATAAACTACAAACCATAGACCATAAACTTTTTTCTTAAAAGTATCCGGTCTTTTTTCTGTCTTCCATCGCGGCTTCTGTTACTTTATCATCAATTCTTGTTTCGCCACGCTCACTTATTTTTGTAGCAATAATTTCCTTTATTACTTCATCAATTGTACTGGCATTCGATTCAATGGCAGCAGTACAGGTCATATCTCCCACGGTACGGTAACGCACCTGTTTCTTTAAAATAATATCAGTATCATCTATGCGCACAAATTTAGATACTGCCACCAATTGGCCATCATGTTCAAGTACTTCTCTATCGTGAGCAAAATATATAGAAGGAAGATCTATTTCTTCTTTTCGGATATAATTCCATATATCCAGTTCGGTCCAATTGCTTATCGGAAAAACCCGAACATTTTCACCTTTGTGAATTCTGCCATTGTAGATGTTCCATAATTCTGGCCGTTGAAGTTTCGGATCCCATTGTCCAAATTCATCTCTAATAGAAAATATTCTTTCTTTCGCTCTTGCTTTTTCTTCATCCCGGCGAGCTCCACCAATGCAGGCATCAAATTTGAATTCTTCAATAGTATCTAATAATGTATAAGTCTGCAACCAATTTCTACTTGCAAATTTTCCTTTAGGTTCAGTAAGATTTTTTTGTTTGATAGTATCTTCTACACTGCTTACAATAAGGGTAGCGTCGATATCAGTTGCCAGCCAATCACGAAAATCAAGTGCTTCCGGAAAATTATGACCGGTATCAATATGTACTAAAGGGAAAGGAATTTTTCCGGGGGCAAATGCTTTTTTTGCCAGATGAACAAGGGTAATTGAATCCTTACCACCACTGAATAAGAGTGCCGGCTTTTCGAATTGGGCAGCTATTTCCCTGAAGATATGGATGCTTTCCGCTTCCAGTTGTTCTAAATAATTCAGACGATATTCACTCATTTATTTTCTTTAATAGTCTACTAAAATGATGGTTGTATAGGTAACAAAATATCATTGAGTCATTTTTTTGTGTTGAGTTTCGGTATGCAGTCCGCATTCTTTTTTTGTATTGTTTTCCCACCACCAACGGCCTGCTCTAAAATCTTCTCCCTCTTTTAAAGCTCTGGTGCAAGGGGCGCAGCCGATGCTAACAAAGCCTTTATCATGAAGCGGATTATAGGGAATTCTATTTGAATCGATAAAATCGTTAAGCTCATTTGTTTTCCAATTCAGCAACGGATGGAATTTTATAATCGAATTACTTTCGTCCCATTCTACCATCGCCATATCTTTTCGGTTAGGCGAATGGGTGGCTCTTATCCCGGTTACCCAAATTTTTTTCCCCCGTAATGCGAGCCGCAGTGGTTCTACCTTTCTTATAAAACAGCACTCCTTTCTATTTTCAACCGATTCGTAAAAACTATTCGGTCCTTTTTCTGAAACAAATCGCTGCAACGCAATTTCGTTGGGGTAAAAGGCAGTAATCTTTTGTTGATAGATTTCAAGAGTACGGCTCCAGGTTGAGTAGGTTTCCGGGAAAAACCGGCCAGTATCAAGCGTAAAAACTTCAATGTCGAGGTGGTTCGAAAAAATAAAATGACTAATCGCCTGGTCTTCCAAACTAAAACTACTGGAAAAAATAACCTGCCCGGGGTAGTTATTGCTAAGCAGCCTTAACTGCTCAACAGTATCTTTCTTGTCAATGAGCGTCGTTATCTTTTTTACTTCATGTTGAGCAACAGCCATAAGTGAAAATTAAGTGATAGAATATGCGGTTATATTCGTTTACACAGCTTCCGAAAAAATGCTGATAAATTCACCTTTAATAACCTGTATTACTCTACTTATTCAGTAGACAAATATACTCAATTGAGGTTAACCGGGTAGGCTATTTTTTAAAGTTTTAAATAACAAAATAAATACAGCAACAATTAACTTTTGATTAGATATTCGGGTGGCTTTATTTTAAATATAAACGAACAATCGTTTGAGGTTTGAGTAGGGCATTGATTTATTTTTTTGAATTCTTCGACCAGCGTTTATATCTTCGTACAAGTTCTTTGTATAACTTATCAAGAAAGGCTGAGGGAGTGGCCCTATGAAGCCTTGACAACCTGCTTAGATACTTTAATTAAAAGTATTTAGCAAGGTGCCAATTCCAACACTGGTAGAAATACTGTGGAAGATAAGTCGGACGATCAGCTTTATTTCTTTACCTCTTACTTTTTTCAAAGCTTTTCCGATGACCTAACCGATGAGCTTTTTTATGCTCTCCGTTTCCTCAGGGTTTTTTATAAAATTGAATATTTCTACTGTGGATAATCTTATAAGTGTTTACTCGAACACCTGTTTATTCAATCAATTTTGTTTCAGTTATCTTTTAACTGGAAATTAAAACTGTTTTCATGCGAGTAGTAAATCATTTTAAAGAAGAAATTCTTCGAAGCGGCCTTCGAAAATTTCTACGCCTTAACTTAAATTTTGCAATTTGTATTTTGCGGGATGTAAAAAACTCTACTATCTTTATAGAGTATTACAGTCAACAATGGTTACCTACTCATTCAAAACATTGCCTTTTACTACTGAACTTCTTCAGTTCATTTACTGTTGTTGTTGCATGCCGTAAGGCATATACATATATATCAAACCATAGGGCTACCAACTGCTTTTCTTTTTCAAAATACTTTTTACAATATATAATCATCATCCATTAATCAATATTAAATCAACTATTATGAGTAATCTTCGTTTCGAGACCCTTCAATTGCATGCGGGTCAGCAAATAGATCCAACTACAAAATCCAGGGCGGTTCCTATTTACCAAACTTCTTCTTATGGTTTCGACAATACTGAACATGCTGCTAATTTGTTTGGTCTAAAAGCTTTTGGAAATATCTATACCCGCATTATGAATCCTACTACCGATGTATTTGAACAGCGGATAGCTGCATTGGAAGGAGGTGTGGCAGCTTTAGCAACGGGTTCGGGGCAAGCTGCACAGTTCCTGGCATTGAATAATATATTGCAGTCGGGTGACAATTTCGTTACTACTTCTTATTTGTATGGTGGAACTTATAACCAGTTTAAAGTTGCGTTCAAACGGCTGGGTATTGAAGCCCGCTTCGCAGATGGAGATAATGTAGATAGTTTTGTTCCGCATATCGATAAAAATACGAAGGCCATTTACCTTGAAACAATCGGTAACCCGCGTTTAAATATTCCAGACTTTCAAAAATTTGCTGCATTGGCTAAAGACTATGATCTACCACTTATCGTAGACAATACCTTTGGTGCAGGTGGTTATTTATTTAAACCAATTGAATGGGGAGCCAATGTTGTGGTAAGTTCTACCACCAAATGGATTAACGGTCACGGCACTACCATTGGAGGAATTATTGTAGACGGAGGAAACTATAACTGGGGCAATGGAAAATTTCCTCAATTCACCGAACCAAGTGAGGGATATAATGGAATAAAATTTTGGGATATTTTCGGACAAGGAAACCCGTTAGGTTTGCCGAATATAGCTTTCATTATTAGAGCAAGGGTAGAGGGGCTACGCGATTATGGTGCCAGCCAATCTCCGTTTAACTCTTTTCTCAATTTACAGGGAGTAGAAACATTGAGTTTGCGCGTGGAGCGTCAGGTGCAAAATGCATTGGCATTAGCTCAATGGCTCGAAGCACATTCTCAGGTTGAATTTGTATGGTACCCAGGATTAAAAAGTAGTCCCTATCATGAATTGGCAAAGAAATATTTAACCAATGGTTTCGGTGGTGTGTTACAGTTTGGTATAAAAGGTGGCGTGGAGAATGGCGTAAAGTTTATTGATTCATTAAAATTAATCAGTCATCTCGCAAATGTGGGCGATTCAAAAACACTTGCAATTCATCCAGCTTCTACTACGCATCAGCAATTGAGCGAGTCGGCCAGAGAGGCAGCGGGTGTATTACCAAACCTGATTCGAATCAGTGCCGGTATTGAACATTTGGACGATATTAAAGCTGATTTTGAGCAGGCGTTTACAAAAGTTTTTTCAACAGAACTAGTAGGATAGGTAAACGGGAAGATGGAAAGACCGGAAGCTGGAAGGCATTAATTTCTATAAGCAATGTTTATTTCGAGCTTCCGGATTTACCGCTTTAGAAACTGTATTCAATAAAAATGGCAACACAAAATTTTAATTATCAGCAACCATTTACGCTTGAAAGCGGCATAACACTTCCTCAAATTCATTTAACGTATACTACTCATGGTAAGTTAAATGCGAGAAAGAATAATGTGATATGGATTTTTCATGCGCTTACTGCTAATAGTAACCCGGTAGAATGGTGGCCCGGCCTGGTTGGTGAAGGAAAATTTTTTGATCCTTCAAGGTATTTTATCGTTTGTGTAAATAAACCGGGTAGCCCTTATGGAAGCATATCGCCTTTGAGTGTAAATCCAACTACCAACGATTTATACTATCATGATTTTCCCGTTTTTAGTATTCGCGATATTATCCGAAGCTATCAATTGCTGAAAGAGTACCTTGGATTGAATAAAATCTTTCTCGCACTTGGGGGAAGTACCGGTGGAATGCAACTGCTTGAATGGGCTATTGAAGAACCCAATTTATTTGAACATATTGTTCCAATTGCTACAAGTGCAGTATTATCACCGTGGGGTATTGCGTTCAATGCATCTCAACGCATGGCTATTGAATCGGACCCAACCTGGTTATTGCGCCAAAAAGATGCAGGGCAAAAAGGGTTGGCAACTGCCCGTTCTATTGCCCTGTTGTCGTACCGTTATTATAATGGATATGCGATTACCCAACCACGTGATAAATCTTTTGTTCCGTTAACTAATGATGTAACCTATGCATCTGATAATTACCAGCGTTATCAGGGGTTAAAACTGGTGAATCGGTTTAATGTTATCTGCTACTACCGGCTTACGCAAAGTATGGATAGTCATGATGTGAGCAGGAACAGAGGCACCATTGAAGAGGCATTACGCCGCATCCATGCAAAAACACTGGTAATCGGTATTCAATCGGATGTATTGTATCCAATTACCGAACAGGAGTTTTTACAAAAAAATATTTCAGGAGCATCTTTGCTTAGTATTGCAAGTGATTTTGGACACGATGGTTTCTTATTGGAATATGAAAAAATTGAAATGGCACTTGGGAAATTTATTGAAGAACAATCTTCTAATCATTTAA
>JANNEK010000048.1:0-1605 GCA_031378605.1 Chitinophagaceae bacterium
GAACCGTTTTATTCCCCGCACTATAACATCCTGGGGTAAGGGGCAGTTTCGCTGGTGCTTTACCATTTCAAGAAATTTCCGGCTGTGGGCAGATAAGAAGTGAATGGTGAGGGGCGAACCAGTCTTTTTTATTTAATCTTTTTTTGTTGCAACGGAATTATTTTAGCTGAAGTCATATAAATATGAAAGTGCAGCTAAAAGAAAATTCATGGGTGGCAAGGCTGGCCGCCCAAAAAATGAAAGCAGACAAAGTAGCCATCGTTTTTGGCAACAGCATACACTTGCACAACACAACCAGAAACGAATTTCTAAGTGATACTGATTGGGTTTGCCATGAATTAAAGCATGTGCAGCAATATCAGCAGAATGGTTTTGCTGGTTTTATTGGTAAATACCTTTTTGATTGGATGAAGAATGGCTATTACAATAACCGCTTTGAAGTGGAAGCAAGAGAAAGTGAGAAAGATGTTTCGTTAATAAAAAAAACTAAGTTTACTTAAATCACCCACTGTACGTCTCCAAAATCAAACTCTTCTTCTATTGAATGATAAACAACCAAGCTTCCGGTTGGGGTTACCCCTTTTATTACTGCTTCAAATACCCGGCTATCTTTTTTCAGTTTTACAACTGAATTTAGTTTATACAGATGTGTAAAGTATTGTGCATAGATTTTATCAAACCCTTCGTTTATTAGTTCTGTAAACTTATTATTTAATTTATCACAGATTTCCTTTGCCAAAATAACGGTGTCAAAATTTTTGCCGGTAATTTGTTTTAACGAAACCGGGTTAGCCAGATAAGTTGGAAAAACAGTTTGATTAATATTAATTCCGATACCAATTATAGCCCATTCCCAAATCCCGACTCCTGATTCCCGGCTTCTGACTATATTCTCTATCAATATCCCCCCTGCCTTTCTGTCCTGCCAATATAAATCGTTGGGCCATTTTATTTTTACATCCTCCCCGGCATATTTTGTAAGAAACCCATGCACAGCTACAGCTACACAAACGCTTAGCTGAAACTGCTGCGTAAGCTGCAATGACTGCGGTTTTACCACCAGGCTAAGTGTAATATTGGAGCCTTTTTCTGAAGTCCAGATTTTACCCCGCTGGCCTTTGCCCGCCATCTGCTCATGGGCAAATATGGCTGTGCCGTGTTGCACCGGGTTCTGCCTGTCCGGCAGGTTGGCTTCATGCAATAGGGTAAGGGCATAGTTGTTGGTACTGTCAACTGTTTGCAGTTCAATAAATGGTGAACCAAGGGGATTGTGGAAAGGGGGTTGTGGCAATTAATTGCTATTTTTGACAAAGTAAACTAGTTTCTGGTTGCTGATAGCCGGTTACCGGGTTTTAAAGAGAAAAATTTCTTTTTTATCCATAGCCTAATCAGTATTCACAGCACTTAATATCATCAACAAAACAACTTCATTTTTGGAACAATTGGCATTACTGACCAACCGCAAAAAGAACAGTGCAACCCGGTTAACGAAGAATTCGAAAATCATCAAAACCATTATTGCAGCTATCCAGGAGAAAAAAGGGGAACATATTATTTCTCTTGATCTCCGTAAAATAAACGAAGCGGTAACTGACTTTTTTATTA
>JANNEK010000081.1:0-40148 GCA_031378605.1 Chitinophagaceae bacterium
ATATATGGAATTTGAATCATTTGTTATTTTTGTTCCGTTTTTTTCAACCACTTTTGCACTTAATCGAAACAAAATATTGTTACCAGATTAGTCCTTTAAATTTAAATTGGGTTTTTAAGGGTTGACTAATTACGGCACTAAATATTCTCTGATGTTAATTTTAATGAACCCATCCAAAAAATATTTCTAAAGAAGTGCCCTAAGAAATTAATCGCCTATAATGCCTGGGGAATCCGAATTCTTTCAATTCTTTGGAAAAATACAATACCGCACTCCTCTCAACATACTATTTAAGTTTTGCCAATACATCTTTTATACGTTGATAAGCAATTTCAATTTTCGGCAGGCTGTTTGCAAACGAAAGTCGGATACACTTTGGCGAACCGAATGCGCGACCCGTTACGGTTGAAACATGCGCATTATTTAATAAATACATACAAAAATCATCCGCATTTTCGATTGTTTGAACACCATCGCTTTTCCCAAAATAACTATCGACTTCAGGAAAAACATAAAAAGCACCATCGGGCCTGGCGCATTTCCATCCCGGAATTTCTGCAATCAATTCCATAACTCTTTTTCGCCGGCGTTCAAATTCTTTGGTCATTTCCATAGACGGTTTCAGGTCGGCAGTTAATGCAACAATTGCGGCACGTTGTGTAACTGCATTTGCCCCACTTGTAAACTGGCCCTGTATTTTTTCGCATGCCTTGGTAATGGTTGTATTGGCGGCAATATAACCCAAACGGTAACCTGTCATCGCAAAGCCCTTACTCAATCCGTTTACAATGATAACCCGATCTTTTATATCGTTAAACTGCGCAATACTTTCATGCTTACCCACAAAATTAATATACTCATAAATTTCATCTGATATAATCAACAGTTCCGGATGTTTGGAAAAAACACTGGCCAACCCTTCCAGTTCTTTTTTACTATAAACGGAGCCTGAGGGATTACAGGGAGAAGAAAATAAAAATAATTTCGACCTGTCTGTAATACTTTCTTCTAATTCCTGTGGAGTAATTTTATAGTTACCCGCCATAGTGGTTGGTAGAATAACAGGCACTCCGCCTGCAATTTTTACCAATTCAGAATAGGTTACCCAAAAAGGGGCAGGGATAATTACCTCATCACCTGCATCCACAACCGATAAAATAATATTAGCCAAACTTTGCTTGGCGCCGGTTGAAACTACAATATTCTCAGGCTTATAATCCAGGTTGTTGTCGCGCTTTAATTTAGTACAAACAGCTTCTCTTAAATCGAGATAGCCGGCAACGGGTGTATAATGACTGAAATTATCATCAATGGCTTTTTTGGCTGCTTCTTTGATATGTTGTGGAGTATCAAAATCAGGTTCTCCTAAGCTCAGGTCAATAACGTCGGCCCCCTTTGCACGCAGTTCACGGCCAAGTTTCGCCATTTTAAGTGTTTCGGGCTCATTAAATTTTTCGAGAAGAGAAGATAGTTGCATCGTTTCTGTAATTGCTTGCATTTTCGTTGATTAAAAATTCATGTAGATAGTCTGCGAAATTAAGATTAATCCGAACTAACAGGTGTTTACTTTTCATATTGAATCTGAAATGTGGAAAGGTCGGGTATATATGTTTTTTTACGTTTCACTTCATAATCATAAATAACCTTTCCTAAATTTTTCATAAAGGGAAATCCAATGCTATCGTAGTCATATCTGCTATCGTTTAAAACTCCATCACTATTGCAATATATTGCTGCCGATAACATATATTCAATCTTTTTTTCAAAATCTACCACATACGCAGCATCAATCAAAAAGCCATAAGCATCTCCAACCTTATTAAATATGCGAAATTTTTTTGGGAGCGTTTGCTTTTCAGATCCCCAATATAAAAACTTACAATAGGCATCCCAATACTCAGGTGATTGATAAGAAGGATAATCCGATTCGGTTGGGTATTGTGACATATACTTCCACACAAAACGATAATCCTCGGGTGAAATAGTAAAACGTTGTTTCGCAGGAACATCATTTGGAAAAAGAATACTTCGAACAATCTGGTGCAGGTCTTCCAATACAATTTTATTCTTCTTTGAAAAGTCCATTGGGCCATTTATAAGATCATCTCCCTTATAATAGGAATTTCCCAACCAGTCATTTCTTTGTAAATAGGGTTGTTGATTAAAATGAAGAGGCTGGTTATATAAAATTTTACCGGTACCATCATAAAAATTAATAGGATTTGTATGCCTGTTTTCATCTTCAGTTAATGCTCTTTCCAGCCGATGAATGATTTCAGAACGAACATACCCCATCCCATGAATTTTATCATTTATATACTGTTGACCCAAAAATTCATATAAACGGTTATAAGCATCATTATCACTAACAAGAAAAATCTTTTTTATATAATGTGCAATCGAAGGCCTTCCATCAGGTGTTGTAGGGTCATTGAATACCTCATTCTGCCCACTGTAACCACTACCCGTTAACATGGTTGAATTCTTATCAAGGCCGGGAAGGTTTAACTCATGCAGTTTTTGCAAAGCCAGTAATGCTGTGGGCATTTTTACGGTAGAGGCCGGATAAAAATATTGCTGAGGATCTACATTATAAAAATAATCGGTAAAAACAGGCTGATTGTTCTGTTTGCGATTAATTTGAGTATAAATAATTTGTAAGCGAAAAGAATCTTTTTGATTTATAATGTTATTAAAATACTGAGGGTATTGCCGCAAAAGATTCTCCAAAAAAGGATCCGTTTTAGCCATAGAAACAGGTTTAGGTGCAATAATTGGTTTGGTCATTGGCACAGGAGTAATTGGAGTATCGGTGATTGTTATAGGTTGTTGAGCAATTTTTTTGGGAGTATTACAAAAGAAAATGCTACAAATTAAAATAGCTACAAGCCCTCCTCTTTTGATCATATTCTGAATCATAATACTCTTTTAAAAGTGAAAATAAGAAATGTAAGGCGATAGTTATCCCCGATCGCTATTCAATATCCTTAAAAAATCCCCGTTAAAAGATATGAATGGCTACCGATATAAGTATGAGAATCTTATATTTGCGAAGTTTTATCAAAATCAATGCTATATGACATTTAACCGACTGAACAACATTGTTGGATGGATTGTGTGCTTAATTGCATGTACAGTTTATGTACTAACGATGGAACCAACGGGTAGTTTTTGGGATTGCGGAGAGTTTGTTTCAAGCGCCTATAAATTACAGATCCCTCACCCACCCGGCGCTCCTTTATTTACTTTGCTCGGCCGCTTCTTTATCGTTTTGTTTGGCGATGATCCAATGAGTGCTGCCCGTGGGGTAAACTTTATGTCGGCAATTGCGAGTGGCTTTACGATTTTATTTTTATTCTGGACCATCACTCACTTTGCACGTAAAATTGTTCAGAAAAGCGGGATCGAATTAACCGGCCAGCAATTGTTCAGTATCATGGGTGCCGGGGTTATCGGAGCCCTTGCTTATACGTTTTCTGATTCTTTTTGGTTTAGTGCAGTTGAGGGAGAAGTATACGCATTGTCATCTTTATTTACAGCCATCGTTTTTTGGGCCATTTTAAAATGGGAACATGAAGTAGATCAGGAAAGTAAAACCGATGGTCATAAATTTTCGAGAGCCGATCGATGGATCGTTTTCATCTTTTTTATGATGGGCCTTTCGATTGGAGTGCATTTATTGAACCTGTTAACAATTCCTGCGATTATAATGGTTTATTATTTCAAACGCTATAAGGTTACCCGTTGGGGAGCTATGTGGGCGTTTGTAACAGGCGTTGCAATTGTTGGAATTGTGCAGGTAGCAATTATTCAATGGAGTATTAAAGGCGCAGGAGCATTCGATATTTTCTTTGTAAATAATATAGGCACACCTTTCTTTGTTGGATTTGCCATTTATTTTGTGTTGTTGGTTGGCTTACTGATTCTGGGGCTCCGTTTCACAGACGCACAAATAAAAAAGTTCACCGGATTTGGTATTTGGCTTTTCCTGATTTTATTACTTTTTTGTTTCCCGTTTATTAATTCTGGAACTACAGGCATCGGTCTTATCGTATTGCTTGGATTAATTATAGCAGCCTGTTATTTTTTCAAGGATAAAATTTCTTCCTTTCTTCGAATTGGAGTATTATCTACCTTATTTGTAGTGATTGGTTACTCTACCTATTTTACCACGCTTATACGATCTTCTGCTAACCCCTCCGTAGATATGTATAACGTTGATAACCCAGTGAGTTTAGCAGGATATCTTAGCAGGGAGCAATATGGTGATTGGCCAATCCTTTATGGTCCGGATTTTACTTATCGTTCTCCAGGTTCAGAATCGGGCGATCTTTTTATTAAAGGGAAAGACAAGTACAAAGTGGCAGGTAAACTCAGAAAACAAGATTGGGGTGGGCGTCTTTCTGACGGCGAAATTGAAGAAATATTAAAAAACCATCCCGATTGGGATGCAGACAAAATAAAGCCGCATATTTTTCCCAGAATGTGGGATAATGGTAATGAACGCAACCAGGAATATGTTTACAGAACGTTTGGTGGAATGGATGGCGGAGAACAGCCCAACTTCGGAAATAATATTACCTATTTTGTGAAGTATCAACTTTTCTGGATGTACGGCCGATACTTTATGTGGAATTTTGCAGGCAAACAAAACGATCTGCAGGGTTTTGGCAATTCACGTGATGGCAATTGGGCAAGTGGAATAAACTTCGTTGATAAACTATTTGATATAAGCACTCCGGATATATTGCCTGCTACGGCTGGAAAGAACAATAAAGCAAATAATAAACTTTATTTTCTTCCTTTAATTTTTGGACTGCTTGGATTCTTTTATCAATTACAAAAAAATCGCCGCGATTTTCTAGTCAACTTTCTGTTGTTTATGTGTACAGGCTTTGCTATTGTAATTTATTTGAATCAGGCCGGTCAACAACCAAGAGAACGTGACTATGCGTATGTTGGATCATTCTATGCATTTGCGGTTTGGATTGGACTCGGTGGGTTGTGGCTTAAAGAATTATTGGAACGTTGGATTAAAGGCAGTGTAGCCAACTATGCCGCCATTGGTATTTCTTTGTTGGCTGTGCCTGTATTAATGGCTTCGCAGGAATGGGATGACCATGACCGTGGTAAAAAAACACTGGCATATGATCTTGGAAAAAATTATTTAGAAAGTTGTGAAAAAGATGCCATCGTTATTTCTTTCGGTGATAATGATACCTACCCGCTATGGTACACGCAGGAAGTTGCAGGCAATCGTCGCGATCTGCGTGTAATGAATTATAGTTTATTGGGTACCGACTGGTATATTAATCAATTAAGATATAAAGTCAATGAAAGTGCGCCGACTGATGTATTGTTTACACCCGAACAAATTGAAGGTAATACCCGCGACTATGTTTTTGGAGCACCTTATTTAAGTAAATATAATATTCCCAACAATCCGGTTTCGCAATTTGATCAGAAAAAGTATCATGATTTATATACTATTTTAAAGGACGTTACAGCAAGTGACGATAATAAATACAGGGTAGGCGTATCTGGCGATGAATTTATCAATACATTCCCGGTTAGTAAGGTTAGTGTGCCTGTAGATAAAAACCTGGTGTTAAAAACTATGCAATTCAACCCTGGCGATAGTATTGTAGATGAACTTAAAATTGATATCAAAAAAAGCTTTATTCAAAAAAATGACCTGGCAATTCTTGCCATCATAGCAGCGAATAAATGGAAACGCCCTATCTATTTTACCTCTACGCAGGAATTGGAAGAGCTTGGTTTGGAAAAGTACACCCGAATGGAAGGGATGAGTTATCGTTTGGTACCTGTTGAAAGTACCACCCAACAGGGAGGAATAGAGCAGGATATTTCGTATAAAAATATCATGGAAAAATTTTCCTACGGTAATGCCAACAAACCAGGTGTATTTTTTGATGAAGAAAATCGCCGTCATTTAAATAGCATTCGTGCAGCACATGCCTTTCTTGGGTTGAGTTTGTCGGGTTCCAATAAAAAAGATTCTGCGCGTAAAATCTTGCAGCGCTATGACCAAATGGTAGATAGTAACAATGTGCCCTACGGAATGACTTCCAACCGAGGTAATCAACATAACCGTATTTCAATGACATTTTTACTTGCAACCTACCAAAGTGGCGACCTTGGTCTGGCTAAGAAAGTAAATGCATCTTTAAAGAGTGATTTGGAACAACAAATGAAATATTATCGTTCATTAGGAGAGGAAAACCTTTCCAATGAAAAGTTGGGTATGGAAGCCATGCAAATTGCCAGCCAACGTGGCGGTGGTGCAACAAGTCTTTCGCCAAAACAGGAAGGATTTGCACAAGACATAGCATCATCCTATCAATTTCTTATGCAATTAGAAGAATGGGAAAAGCAGTTTAAATCGGGAGGAGGAGGCAATGCCGTTGAAAATAGCGGAAAGGAAGTACCCCGGCCGGACTCTGGATTGAAAATAAAAGATACCATTAAGAAATAATGTGTAGATACTTTTAACATTGTGTCCCGGAAATGAACTTTCCGGGATTTTTTTTATTATATAGTTAATACGAACTTACAGATGTTTATATAAAAAGTATGAAAGGACATCAATTTTCAAAATTCGATCCCAATGCAAATGGCAAAACAACCTTCGAGCAATTGCTTGATATTTTTATGCAATTGCTTACCTACACCAATGGTGATGTAAGTGAAGCCTTGAATTGGATGAATCAGTTGGATAAAGAATATGAAATGACCAACGAGCAGTATGGCATGGGCGATTTTATTGACGATCTAAAAGAAAAAGGCTACATCGATGATAAAAACAAGCCAGGTGAAATTAAAATAACACCGAAAACAGAACAAGGAATTCGGAAACGTTCGCTGGAAGAAATATTTGGGAAACTAAAAAAAACAAAACAAGGCGATCATCATAGTTTTAAACCCGGGCAGGGAGATGAATTGAATCCAGAAACAAGACCCTTTCGTTTTGGTGATATGCTTGAGCAAATAGATTTTACTGCTTCGATTCTGAATGCGCAAATTAATCATGGTATTGAAAGTTTCAATATGCAGGAAGACGACCTTGCTATTCGCGAAACGGATTTTAAAGCTCAAACTTCCACGGTACTAATGATCGATATTTCCCATTCGATGATTTTGTATGGAGAAGACCGTATCACTCCGGCAAAAAAAGTTGCAATGGCATTAAGTGAATTGATTACTACTAAATATCCAAAGGATACATTGGATATAGTAGTATTTGGAAATGATGCCTGGCCGGTTGAAATTAAAGATCTTCCTTACCTCCAAGTAGGCCCTTACCATACGAACACCGTAGCAGGGCTTGAATTGGCAATGGATATTTTACGGAGAAGAAAAAATCCGAATAAACAAATATTTATGATTACGGATGGCAAGCCAACTTGTTTAAAAGTGGGTAAACGATATTATAAAAATAGCTTTGGGCTCGACAGAAAAATTACGGCGCGTTGCTTAAACCTTGCGGCGCAATGCAAAAAGGTAAAAATTCCGATTACTACATTTATGATAGCTACCGATCCTTACCTGCAACGGTTTGTTCAGGAATTTACGGAAACAAATAATGGAAAAGCGTTTTTTGCCTCACTCGATAAACTGGGAGCATTTATTTTTAAAGATTTTGAAAGTGGAAGGAGAAAGACGGTGTATTGAAGCCCCTCCAACCTCCCCCAAGGGGAGGCAAATACTAGCCCAAAAATATATTACATAAACACTTTTTTAAAAAAAAAGTGTTTCTCGAACTATTTAAAAGATTAGACAAGTTAAATTACAAAAATGAAAAACAAATATGGCAGGAAACATAAGTTCAGAATTTTTATTTCACTTTACCGGAAGCTTTGAAAACTTAAAATTAATACTTGAAAAAGGCTTTATACCAAATTATTGTCTTGAGAATTGGATAATGCTTGACCAAAATATACCTCAAATTGGCATACCAATGGTTAGTTTTTGTGATATCCCAGAACAATTCAACGAACCTCACCAATTAAAATATGGTCCTTATGGTATTGCAATGAATAAGAGTTGGGGTATTGCAAAAAAATTGACTCCAATTACTTATGTACATAAAGAAAGTTTTAATTATTCGGCGATGCAAACTATATGGGATATTTATAAAAAAAATGAAAACTACATCCGGAAGGAAGATTTTATTGAAGAAATAAAAATTCCATTGTTAGACGTCATTGGAAAATCCTATAAACCTGGGACACAAGAAAAATTTGAAAATGCTTTTTATAGTTTATTTTTTTTGTTTAAACCTTTCATTGGTGATGATTTTTCCGGAAAAGATATTTGTTTTTATGATGAAAAGGAATGGCGATATTATCCATTTGGAGTAACCCCTTCTTTTTTGCATAAAGAACAGTATTCCATAAATGCTGAGGGGAAATATGTAATCGATCAAGCCGTATGGGGAACTTATAAAAGCAATCTTGAAAAATTTTATCCGCTAACATTTACGCCAGAAGAAGTTAACAAATTGTTCGTTGAAACATCCGCCGAAAAAGATGAGCTTTTAAAAAATCTGACAAACAATTCAATCATTATTGAATTTAAAAAGTAACTATATAATTATCGTTAAATAAACTTAACAGAAAAGATAATACTACTAGATTATGAATAGTACAAAAATTAAAACATTAGGCGAATTAAAGAAAAGTGGTTATCAATCGAAAACCATTAAAGAAGAAGTACGTCGCAACCTGATCGTTAAACTGCAAAATAAAGAAAGCACGTTTGCTGGAATTATTGGTTATGAAGATACGGTTATCCCGGATGTAGAAAGAGCACTTCTGTCGCGGCACAATATATTATTTCTTGGTTTACGTGGACAAGCTAAAACACGTATGGCCCGACAAATAATCGATTTGCTGGATGAATATATTCCGGTTATTGCTGGCAGTGAAATTAACGATGATCCGTTAAGACCAATTTCCAAATATGCTAAGAAGTTGATTGAGGAAAAAGGAGATGCTGCACCCATCGAATGGTTGCATCGCAGTGAACGATACGGGGAGAAGTTAGCGACGCCTGATGTAAGTGTGGCGGATCTTATTGGAGATATTGATCCTATTAAAGCAGCCAACCTTCGCCTAAGTTTTGCAGATGAAGGCGTAATTCATTATGGTATTATTCCCCGAAGTAATCGCAGCATTTTCGTGATCAATGAAATACCCGATCTACAGGCAAGAATCCAGGTAGCACTCTTTAATATTCTGGAAGAAGGAGATATACAAATTCGTGGATTCAAACTGAGAATGCCACTCGATATATTGTTTGTTTTTACAGCAAACCCCGAAGACTACACGAATCGTGGTTCCATTGTAACTCCATTAAAAGATAGAATTGAAAGCCAAATTTTAACCCACTATCCAAAATCAATTGAAACTGCTCTGGCCATTACCGAGCAGGAAGCTGAAATTCATGAAGATCAAAAATCGAGAGTAAAGGTAACCGACCTGGTTAAACGATTAATCGAGCAAATATCCTTTGAAGCAAGAAGTAATGAATATGTAGATAAGAAAAGTGGTGTTTCTGCAAGATTAAGTATATCGGCCTACGAAAACGCATTAAGCACTGCTGAAAGAAGAGCAATCCTCAATAAAGAAAAAGAAACACAGGTTTGGATCAGTGATTTGTTAGGAATCATTCCATCAATTACCGGAAAAATAGAATTGGTATATGAAGGCGAACAGGAAGGCCCCTACCAGGTAGCCATGAACCTTCTTGATAAAGCGATTCGGTCGCAGTTTGTTCAATATTTTCCTAATCCGGAAGCTGCAAAGAAAAAAAGAAACCAGCAGCCGGCAGAAGAAAACCCTTATCGCTCGGTACAAGCATGGTTCGATAAAGGCAATGCTTTAAATATTTTCTTTAATAGCAAAGACGAAGAAAAAATACAACAGCTTTATAAAGTGGATGGATTGCATGCCCTGGTGAAAAAATTCTTTAAACATGTAAACGAAAAAGAAGCTGCCTTATTAATGGAATTTGTATTGCATGGATTGGCTACTTTTTCAATGATCAGTAAAAAAATGGTAGAAGGGAAAATGGAGTTTAAAGATTTAATGGGCTCTATGATTAATCTTGGAACTGCCAGCACACAAGGAGATGAAGATTTTGACGGAGAAGATTTCAATTAAAATAACCTGATAATATAAAGAGGCTGTCTAAAAAGTATTTTAAATATGTTTTTCTCGCAACTACACAAAGTCGCAATGCCTGATCTTCACAATTTCTTCTTTGCGTCGTAGCGCCTTTGCGAGATTTTATCGTCTTTTAAGACAGCCTCTTTAATTTTGTTCATTAAAATTTATACCCAAAAGAAACCCCTCCATAAATAGGAAAAAATCCTTGTTTATTGAATATAGGATTAACAGCCACCCGAAAGGTAAATCCTGCAACACGTGGCTGATAACGGTAACCAAAAATTAAATAACCGAATGAGCTGGAAAATATTCCTTCACCATTGGTAAAGCCAACTGATGCAATAAGAGGCGTTATTCCACCTCCTAATTCAAAATAGTTAGTGGTTTCTTTTCCGAACAGGTAATTCAAACCTACTGGAATAAATAATGCAGTGAGCCCATCTAAACTAATTCCCCCAAATCCAACTCTCGCGCCCAAGCCATTCTCTTTTTTCCCAAACCTGGTATCAAAATTAAAAGAAGCTATACCGGGTCCGCCTAACTCAAAATAAACTGATTTGGCAGCTTTTTGCTGTGCCTGAGTTATTGGCAAAATTGTGGCGAATGCGATTATAAATAAACAGACTGATTTCATTTTAAAACATTTAAGTATTAGACAATGAAACAAAGGAAATGCTGCACAAAAATTTCTTAAAAAATATTTACCTCTCTTTCCAATACAATATTAAATTTTTTATGCACGGTCTCTACTATCCGTACACTTAAATCATACACCTCTTTTCCGGATGCATGGCCATAATTAACGAGTACAAGTGCCTGTTTCGTATAACAACCAACATCCCCGTTTCGATATCCCTTCCAGCTATCAGTATTGTCCGGGCCGCATTGTTCAATAAGCCATCCGGCTGCTAGTTTAACCGATCCATTTAGATTTGGATAGCCCACTAAACCAGGGAATTTTACTTTTAATAACTCATAGGTTTCTTTTGAAACAGTTGGATTCTTAAAAAAACTACCTGCATTACCAATCAGTGCAGGATCAGGTAATTTCGAACTTCGTATATTGATGACTGCTTGTGAGATGGCTCTGATAGTTACATCTTGTATACCCATTCTTTCCAATTCTTGCTGGATAGCTCCATAGCTAATATGAAAAACAGGATTCTTTCGAAGACGAAAGGTTACATTTAAAATCACGAATTCTCCTTTGTGCTTATTTTTAAAAATACTATCTCTATATCCAAATTCACTGTCTGCTTTTGTAAAAGTTATTACTTTTTTATCAGCGAGTGAAAAAGCTTCCAGGCTCCAGAATAAATTTTCCAGTTCAACGCCATATGCTCCGATATTCTGTATAGGTGCAGCGCCAATATTACCAGGTATCAACGAAAGATTTTCCAGCCCTCCCCATCCTCTTCCAATACAATAAAGTACAAATTGATGCCAATTTTCACCTGCACCTCCCCGTAAGTACACATATTCCGCATCTTCATGTACCAAATCAATACCTTTTACATTATTCTTCATAACCAGCCCATCAAAATAATGAGTAAAAAGTATATTACTGCCACCACCTAAAATCAATAACGAAGCTCGCTTACAATAACTGGAATCGCACAATTCATTTAATTCCTCCAGGTTGCCAAAAACCGCAAAATATTTTGCGGATAGCTCTACTCCAAAACTATGGTAGGGCTTCAATGAAATATTTTGTTGAATTTGCATATGCATTAAGTAAATAAAAAATAACAAAATTATGATTAATTATACAGCGGTCGTTATTGGTGGCACAGGACTTATTGGTTCAAGCCTGGTTAACCAATTGTTGAATAACAATCAATACGACAAGGTAATAATAATTGCAAGAGGATGGAATGATCAACTTCACCCGAAAATGGAAGTTATTACAGTAAATTTTGAAGATAAAAACGAACTTGTTCAAAAATTTCCGCTCGGATCACATATTTTTTGTTGCATTGGAACTACCCAAAAGAAAGTTAGTGGGAATAAGGAAGCTTATCGCAGGATAGACTTTGATATTCCCTACACCGTTGCAAAATTAGGAATTGAAAAAGGCTTTAGCCAGTACTTGTTGGTATCTGCCGTTGGCGCGAATAGTACATCCTCTAATTTTTATCTGAACTTAAAAGGAGCATTGGAAGATGCCCTTTGCAAACTCTCTTTTCAATCAATTCACCTCTTTCGCCCATCTGTATTGCTTGGTAAAAGAAAAGAAAATAGATGGGGAGAACGCCTTGCCAAATTTTTTGTTATAGCTTTTTCATTTATGTTAAGAGGAAAAATGACAAAATACAAAGCTATCCATTCAAAAAAAGTTGCCCACGCCATGCTAACAGCAGGAACTAAAAATAAAAATGGGCAATTCATTTATCAATATGATGAAATGATAAAGATGAATGAGTAACATATTTCAATATAAAAGTGAAACAGTTCCTTCTTTTAGTTAACGATTCTTTAAGTAATTAGTTATCCACAAACTTACAGTCTGGTGTTGTTATTGAATAGTGCATAATGTATCGGCGCTGTGCACCTCATTCATTAATCACAAAAAGAAAAATTATGACAACACGTATTGTGGGGTTGGCTATTGCCATATCCCTTGGAACTATTTTTACCGCCTGCGATAAAAATTCGGATACGCCAACACTTCGAAAAAAGGAATATACATTAGTACCAGTTGGCGGATCCGGCGTAACCGGCAAAGTCACTGTGTCGGAAAATACCGACAAAACTTTTAATGTACTGCTATCTTTGGATAAATCAGTAAAGGATACTATTCATATTTCTCATATCCATAAAGGTAGTATTGCTAGTCCGGGTGCTGTGGCTATTCCACTCGTGAATATTACCGGTACAGGAACTTCTGCCCAAGGCCTCAGTTCGAACATTAACACAATTACCTACGACAGTCTTCTAAATTATAATGGATATATAAACGTTCATTATAGTGCCTTCCGGATAGACAGTTTGATTGCCCAGGTAAATATTGGAAAAAACAATCCTTGATTTCACTATCCATTGGTTTTTTAGAATCATAAAAGCCTGCACTAAATAAGATACAGGCTTTTATGATTCTACTTTAAATAAAGCATAATTGATTAATACATTTTCAAATCGCATCAACATCAACGATTGTTACAACACTTTTGAATCGTTTATCGTTATGAAGAATAGCCAATTCCTGCTGAATAAGCAACCTGCATTTTTGTAAAAATTTTCCATCTTTAGGCAATTTAATAGACAATTCCATGATGAACTGGTTGCGTATTCTACTAACTACAGGTTCGGCTGGGCCTGCCAGGTACTTTCCTAATTCTTTTTTTATGGCTGTTGCAAAATAATTTGATGCCGACTCTGCCACTTCTTTACTCTTATGTTTAAAAGTTAATAAGATATATCTTGAAAACGGTGGATATCCAAATTGCTGACGTCCTATAATTTCCTGCTCAAAAAATAATTTATAATCGTGTTTTTGTACATACTGCAACACCGGATGTTTGGTATTTGCCACCTGTATCATTACATTTCCCTGGATATCTTTTCTACCAGCCCTGCCACTCACCTGCTCCATTAGTTGAAAAGCCCTTTCATTCACTCTAAATTCAGCAAAACTCAATAAGCTATCGGCATCCAGTATCCCAACGAGACTTACTTTCTCAAAGTCTAATCCTTTTACCACCATTTGTGTTCCTACTAAGATATCAATACGATGCTGCTCAAATTGCTGAATGAGATTATCATGCGCCTGTTTACCTCGTACGCTGTCAATATCCATTCGGGCTATCCTTGCCGTTGGAAATATTTCTTCTAGCTGTTCTTCTATTCGTTCGGTACCAAAATTCCGTTGATAAAAATTATGACTGCCACAAGCAAGGCAACTGTACGCCGGTGGATATACGGTACCACAATAATGGCAATGAAGTTTATTTGTATTCTTATGAAAACTTAAACTAACATCACAATTTTTACATTGAGGAATCCAACCGCATGCCTGGCAAACCTGATAGGGTGAATAACCTCGTCTGTTTTGAAATAAAATAACCTGAAGTTTTTTCTCAAGAGCCTGTTCAATGGCCGATTGCAAGTCTGGTGTTAGAATAACTTTATTCTTATCCTTGCTAATTACTTTTTTAGTATCAATTATCGTGATTGCTGGTAATTGCACCCCACCATAGCGATCGGGAAGTTCTACCAATCCATATTTTCCGGTTTGTGCATTGAAATAACTTTCCACCGAAGGAGTAGCACTACCTAAAAGTACCTGTGCATTAAATAATGTGGCATAATAAACTGCGGCATCACGGGCATGGTAACGTGGAGAAGGATCTTGTTGTTTATAGGAACTGTCATGCTCTTCATCAACAATCACCAATCCGAGGTTCGAAAACGGAAGAAATAATGAAGACCTTGCACCCAGCACTATTTTTAATTCCCCCGTTTTTACTTTATTCCAGATCTCAATTCGTTCATTCTGATTAAACTTGCTATGATAAATTCCAATATACCCACCAAAATGCTTTTGCAGCCTGCGTATAATTTGTGAGGTTAATGCAATTTCTGGTAATAAATAAAGTACCTGTTTTCCCAATCGTATATATTGTTCAATAAGTTTTATATACACAAGGGTTTTACCACTTGAGGTAACTCCGTGTAATAAACACACAGGCTTATATTGATAAATTTCATTGATCTGTTTCAGCGCCACTTGTTGTTGTTCCGTTAATTCAAAATCTATTTTTACATCACGGGGTAAATAGCGAATGCGGTCAACCTGTCTTTTTTCTAACCACAATACATTTTTTTCAACAAGGCCCTTTAATTGCGCGTCACTTGCGCTACTCTTTTTTAGGAGGGCTGATTTTGTCACTTCGCCTTCTGTTTTCATATAATGCAGATAGCTTAACAACAATTCTAATTGTTTTGGCGCCCTGCTCCAATTATTCATTAGTTCGGCTAATTTATCCTCATTATCAAATGCAGGATTCAGTAAAACATAGGTTTCCTTTTTAGGGGAATAACTTTCCTTAAGTGATTCCCATACATAACATACTTTCTTTTCAATAAGGCGTTTAATAACGGGGTATACATGCGAAGAATCGAGTAATTGCTGTACTTCGGTAAGTGCCAGCTCTTTTTTTAATAATAAGGCCTCTCCCACTATATATTCGTCGTGATCAAGCGGTGAAAAATCGTCTCCATATTCTTCATTAAAAACTAAAATTGTTTCACTGCTTAACTTAAAATGTGAGGGAAGGGCTGCGGCCATCACTTCTCCCTCACTGCACATATAATAGGAAGCAATCCATTCCCACAACATAAACTGTTCTTTGTGAATAATGATATCTCCATCCAACACATTTAATATATCTTTTGTATCAAAAAATGCTGGTTTAGCAGTATGTAATTGTTTTACGAGTCCCGCATATTTTTTATTCTTTCCTAAAACAACTTCTACGCGAACGCCGGGTACCAGTTGTTCGTGCAAGTGATCGGGCACAGACCATGTATAATTTTTAGGCAATGCCAGTGGAAGTATTATTTCTGCAAACATTATTAACTATTCTATAAACAAATTAAATCATCCTTAAGAAAACATGGGCAATCATTATTTAATCCATGCTGCTTTATATGCCCTCAGTTTTTGATCCATTACAGTATAAACCTTTTGTTTCAGTAGTTCGATATCTTTTTGATCATACTCTTCTACCGAAATCTCTTCGAGAAAAACTGATCGGTTTTTTCCAGGGTTGAGAGAAAAAATACTTTTATAATTCATTCTTTGGCAGGCATCCAGAAATAATACAGGTTTAATAGGAACCCTGGTCTCTATTGCAATCCTAAAAGCACCATCATAAAACTCTTTCAGCGGTTCACTTGTAAGATTAAAAGTCCCTTCTGGAAATATAAAAATGGATATTCCTTTATTAATAACCGATTTTAGTATCTCTACACTTTTTGCTCTGTTATCAGAATTACTTCGGTCTACCGTAACAACCGCTTTTCGATAAATAAAACCAAATAAAGGAATCTTTGTCATTTCAATTTTTCCTAATACCCTCATAGGCTGCTTCATTGATTTAACAATAATCGCTGCATCGAGGTAAGAGCTATGATTGGCAACAAAAATAAAGTGCTTTGATTTATCATATTGCGTTTCATAAATGTTTTGGTGCCTGATACCAATTAAGAAAAACCAGCAATCTGCCCAATATCCGCAAAGCCTGAAAATAAAATTGCCACCTCTTATTTTACCGAAAAAAGAACTGACGATTACAAAAGGCAAAAGGAGAAGCATGATTATAAAAAACAATAGAAAAGCATATAAACAATAAAGAAAACGAAACGGCAATTTTAAATAATGCATTAATTAAAAATGGTTAATAAAATAATAAATACAACTCAATTACAAGCACATTGCCATTCTTCTTTTAAATCAATAACGGTAATTACCACCATACCTTTATTTGAAGGTGCAAAGATAATACGTACCTGTTGCCCATCATGCGTTTGACCTTCCAAAGCATATTTGGGATCTGGTTTAGCGTTGAGCTGACTTTTAGAATAATTAATCGTTCCCTTTTGAAGAATCTCTTTTACCTCCGTTTCATCGATATGCCTGCAATCCATGCGGCAGCGGGCATGTTTGGTAAAGATAAAGTGAGCAATGCTTCTATCCAGGTTTGAATTGGTATCCGTTGAGGGGGAGCTTTTTGTTTTTAAAAAATAAATAGCTACCAACAATGCAATCAACAAAAAAGAAACAAGTGGTGATCTTTTTCTCACTTAATAAATTTTGATGAAAATAAGATAAAACCCAGAACCATCAACATTTTGGAGGGCATTCGCCGTAGGATTACCTTTACTACTCTATGTCGGAAAAAAGAACTGTTGCCTTTCATACATTGGGCTGCAAGCTTAATTATTCTGAAACTTCCACTATTTCCCGGATGCTGGAAAGTGAAGGTTTCGAGAAAAAAGAGTTTGAAGACCTGGCAGATGTTTATGTAATCAATACTTGTTCGGTTACGGATAATGCTGATAAAGAATGCCGTCAACTTGTTCGAAAAATACAACGTAAGTCGCCGCAAAGCCTGGTAGTAATTACCGGTTGTTATGCTCAATTAAAACCAACTGAAATTGCAAGTATTCCGGGGGTTGACCTTGTATTAGGCGCCACTGAAAAATTTAATATTGGAAGTCATTTAAGAGAACTTACAAAAGGAGATTCCGCAAAAATTTGCAGTTGTGAGATAAGTGAAGTAAATGGATTTGTTCCATCGTTTTCATTATCCGACCGTACCCGAACTTTTTTAAAAGTACAGGACGGATGTGATTATACCTGTTCTTTTTGTACAATTCCGATGGCAAGAGGAAAAAGCAGAAGCAATACAATTGATAATGTAATTAAACAAGCAGAGGAACTTGCCGCACATGGTGTAAAAGAAATTGTTTTAACAGGTGTTAATTTAGGAGATTTTGGAAAGGCAGGAAATGGAACTAAATTTAAGGAAGAAAATTTCTATAAGCTGGTTCAGGAGCTTGATACTGTTGAAGGCATTGAAAGGTACCGCATCTCATCTATCGAACCTAACCTGCTTACCAATGAGATTATTGAATTTGTTGCTAACAGCAAAAAAAATATGCCCCACTTTCATATTCCTTTACAAAGTGGCAGCAATACAATTTTAAGGCTTATGCGACGAAGATATAAGAGAGAATTGTATACAGAGCGAGTTAATTTAATTAAACTATTGATGCCTCATTGCGCCATTGGTGCAGATGTAATAGTTGGTTTCCCGGGAGAAACGGAAGCTGACTTTAAAGAAACCTTCGATTTTTTACATAGCCTTCCTATTTCCTATCTCCATGTATTTACCTATTCTGAAAGAGAAAATACAACTGCACTCGATATCCATCCCATTGTACCCATTCGTATCCGAAATGATCGAAATAAAATACTGCGTAATCTCTCCTATATGAAAATGCAATATTTTACCGAACAGCATGCAGGACAACTTCGCAAAGTATTATTTGAAGGAAATAACAAAAACGGAATGATGGAAGGATATACTGATAATTATATAAAAATTACTGTCCCACATCGGCCAGAATGGGTAAATCTTGTGGTGGATTGTAAAATTTAATAAATCTCTTTCAATTTGCTAATTTTAAGAATGACTCAAAAACAACTACTTGCTGAAATAGATTCATTGAGAGACAGGGTATTTACGTTACCAAAAGAAGAGAAGTTTGAAACGACTTTCTGGAATAAATACAGACTTGAATTTAATTATAACTCAAATCACTTAGAAGGAAATACACTTACTTATGGACATACGAAATTGTTACTTCTATTTGACAAAGTAGTAGCAGATTATTCACTAAGAGAACTTGAAGAAATGAAGGCGCATGATGTAGCCTTAAAAATGGTTAAGGATTGTGCGTTTGAAGAGTTCCATATTTTGACGGAAAAATTTATTAAAGAAATCAATGAGATCGTATTAGTACGACCTTTTTATAAAGAAGCGGTAACAAAACAAGGACAACCAACAAAGAGATTAATAGAACCTGGTAATTATAAAAAATATCCGAATTCGGTTTTATTGGAAAACGGAGAAATTTTTAATTATGTCTCCCCGGAAGAAACACCTGCCAAAATGGGTGATTTAATTGAATGGTACAGGTCTGAAATAGAAAAGAAAGAGTTACACCCGGTACAATTGGCGGCACTTTTACATTATCGATTTGTACGGATACACCCTTTTGACGATAGTAATGGACGTACTTCAAGATTGCTAATGAATTATGTTTTGATCAAAAACAAATACGCCCCCATAGTCATTGAGAGTTCGGATAAAAAAAATTATCTAACAGCATTAAACAAAGCGGATGTTGGAGATTTAGATTTTTTTGTTGGATATATCATTCATTTATCGTTTCGCTGGCAAGAATTATATTTGAAAGCATTGCTGGGCAAACCCATCGAAGAACCTGATGACTTCAGAAAAGATATTGCCTTACTAAAACAAAAACTGAAAAATGAAAATAATAGAATTGAACTATCCTTGTCAAATGAAATTCTATCGTCAACGCTAAAAAATAATATAGGTCCCCTTTTATTTGCAGTAACAAATGAAATTTCTTCCCTTGACGACTTCTTTATAACTAATGAACTATCTATTATGTATTTTGGAGGAAAAGAGTGGAAAAAACTGGACAAAAAAAATATAAACCTTATTCTGGAGGAAATTGCAATACTTTCAATTAAGTCCACACCAGTAATACTATATATGTTCTATACACAAGAACAATTGAGGAAACGTAACCTTTTAAACTTTCAATATAAAACAACCATAAAAATGACCTTCGACGCCTATAGTTATGAAATAAAAGATGAAAAAAGCACCAATGAAATTATTATCAAAAAATTTTATCATGAAAATATCAGTACTGAAGAAATAAATATGTTTTCATCTTACCTGGCAAAAACAGAAATAAAAGTAATTAAAGAAGCTACAGAAAATAATTAATTGGAAAAATGAAAGAGCAAAAAAACTTGTATCTTTCCAACAAATAACTAAAAACATTTTTATGGCAGACGAAAAAACAACGGTTCCGGGTCAGCAGGAAGCTGATTGGAAAGATAAACTCGAAGATAAAGCAGGTGACCTTAAAGACAAGGCTGAACAGGTTTGGGACAAAGTAGAAGATAAAGCGGAAGATGTATGGAAGGAAGTGAAAGAAAAAGCCGGTGACTTTAAAGAGGTTGCCGAAGAAAAACTGGAAGATCTTAAAGAAGGAGCCCAGAATTTATGGAACAAAATTGTAGATAAGTTTGATGGCGATGAGGAAAAACCTGCAGAGCCAAAATAAAAAAATTTCTTAAAAGTGCCGCCAACTGCGGCACTTTGCTTTAGCAGCCGTTTGTTTGAAATCAATTATAAATCTTAACACTTTATCAACCAACCATTTTTGCCGTAAATTCGTTTATTCTTAGTAGAAACAAATTGAATGAAAAAATATCAGGTTACGATACAGTTTGAAATGGACGATGAATTTATGTCGTTGGTTCCTCCGCATCGCGTTTACATTAATAGCCTGATTGAAAAGGGCATTATTGATCAATATCTCGTATCGATGGAAACACAAAAAGTTTGGATTACTTTTTCTGGCACGGATAAAATAGAAATCCAGCAACGATTAAAAAAATCTCCCATTTATAAATATTGGATTTCAGTAGAAATTGATGAATTATTTGTGATTGATGGGCAGCATTACCGGTTACCTACGTTGCAGATGAATTAGTATAACAGAAGATATTTATAAAACGCTGGCACTTCTCGAATCGTACCAATAATATCTTTCCAATTATAAATATCAGACGAAGCATTGTTTATTTTACCCGGATATCCCAACTTCGCCAAAATAAACCTGGATCGGGTAATATGATAAAACTGGGACACAACTGTTACGGAAGAAAATTGATACTTCTTATTAATTTCCAAAAAATTTGCCGCGGTTAAATAGGTATTTGTGCCATTATTATCTTCTATAATAACTGAATCTGGTACTCCATTCAACAGCAGGTAATTTTTCATCGCTTTTCCTTCGGGATAGTTGCTTTCCCTGCTATAACCCCCACTTACGAAAATATAATTCACGTCTCCTTTTTTATATAATTCCATTGCTTTATCTACCCTTCCCTTTGTCCAGGAGGCCAAAGAACCATCTGCAAATACCCTGTTGCCTAATACAATTGCAATAGTTGATTTTGCATTACTATCATTCAACCCATCAATAGTAATAACCATTACATGAATAATAAACCAAATTCCGAAAAAGAATAAAATCTTTTTCAGCCATTTATGGTTGCGCATGAATTTAATTGGTTTATTTAGCATACTACAAAATAGTTCAAGAAGAATTACCATCCAATCTAATTTTAAAAGGCAAAATATATTTTAACATTCAATTTAAAGCTGCGCACTAATCAGGAGGAGCAAGCTGTTAATAATTGAACTGCGCCTGGTATGAAGTAGTTTTTCTGCCAATTCATTTTCTTTCCATAACTTCAAACAACTACTATCAATAACTAACAATTATGAGAAATTTACTGTTTGCACTGCTTACATTAACAACACAGCTATCCTACGCACAAACTTCTTTTTCAAATTATTTCAATGCAATGCAATGGCGATGCATTGGTCCGCACCGTGGTGGACGAACCGTTGGTGCAACAGGGGTGGCACAACAGCCAAATGTTTTTTATATTGGTGTAAACAATGGTGGTGTATGGAAAACGACTGATTATGGTAGAACATGGTTCCCCATTTTTGATGATCAGCCAACTGGTTCTGTTGGAGATGTAGTAGTTGCTCCTTCCAATCCTGATATTATTTATGTTGGAAGCGGTGAAGGATTACAACGTCCGGATTTATCGGTTGGCGATGGAGTATACAAATCAAATGACGCCGGAAAAACCTGGATCAATACCGGATTAAAAGACGCTCAGCAAATTGGAGGATTGGCAATTGATCCAACAAATGAAAACAGGGTTTTTGCAGCGGCATTGGGTCACCCTTATGGTGCTAATAAAGAAAGAGGTATCTATCGAACCCTTGATGGTGGTAAAAATTGGGAAAAGGTTTTATTTATTGATGAAAATACCGGTGCAATACAAGTTACTATTGATCCCAAAAATACAAACATCGTTTATGCGGACCTGTGGGCAGGGAGATTGGGCCCGTGGGAAAACGGCGCATGGAACGGAAAAGAAAGCGGGCTTTTTAAATCAATCGACGGCGGATCAACCTGGAAAAAATTAACCAATGGCTTACCAACAACTCAACAGGGATTAGGAAGAATAGGATTTTGTATTGCCCCATCTGATCCAAATAGATTGTACGCAACAGTAGATGCTGGCGACTATGGTGGTATTTACAGAAGTGATAATGGAGGAGAAAACTGGTATCTTCTTTCAAAGGATGCAAGGTATTGGGGAAGAGGAAGCGATTTTGCAGAAATAAAAGTAGATCCTACGAATGCTGATATTGTTTATACGGCAAATGTCGTAACCTGGAAAAGTACTGATGGAGGAAAAAATTGGAATGCTTTTAGAGGAGCACCCGGCGGTGATGATTACCATAGAATTTGGATTAATCCAACAAACCCGGCAATTATTTTATTGACCAGCGACCAAGGGGCCATTATCACGGTAAATGGTGGAGAAACTTTTTCCTCCTGGTATAATCAGCCTACTGCACAATTTTATCATGTGAGTACTGATAACTCCTTTCCCTATAATGTATATGGAGGACAACAGGAAAGTGGAAGTGTGGGAATTCCTTCGAGAGGTAATGATGGACAAATAAGCTATCGGGAATGGCACCCCGTAGGAGTAGAAGAATATGGATATGTTGCAGTAGACCCGCTCAATCAAAATATTGTATATGGTGGAAAAATAACAAAATTTGATAAACGAACTGGGCAGGTTCAAAATATTTCGCCCGAAGCAGTTCGTAGTGGAAAGTTTCGCTTTATCAGAACTGCTCCAGTACTTTTTTCACCTATTGATCCTAAAACACTTTATTTCGCCGGTAATGTATTATTCAAAACAAGAGATGGCGGTAATAGTTGGCAGGAAATCAGCCCGGATTTAACCCGTGACAGTTGGGATATTCCTGAAAGCGTTGGGATTTATTCAACGGAAGAAATGAAAAAAATGCCCCGACGTGGCGTAATATATACAGTAGCACCTTCTTTCAAAGATATCAATACAATCTGGGCAGGTACAGATGATGGTTATATTCAACTAACCAAAGATGGAGGCAAAACATGGAAAAATGTAACACCCCCTTCAATAAGTTCCTGGAGTAAGGTATCCCTGATGGAGGCTAGTCATACCGATGTAAATACAGCATATGCTGCTGTAAATCGTATTCGCTGCAGCGATATGAAACCTCATATCTATAAAACAAATAATGGTGGAGATAGCTGGAAAGAAATTGTAAATGGTTTACCGGATGATCCTATTAATGTTGTGCGGGAAGATCCAAAGAGAAAAGGATTGCTGTTTGCGGGTAGTGAAAGATGCGTTTATGTTTCCTTTGATGATGGTGAACATTGGGAGAACCTTCGATTGAATATGCCGGCTACCTCTATCCGAGATTTGGTTATTAAAGATGATGATATAGTTGTAGGAACACATGGCCGCAGCTTTTGGATACTGGATGATATTACTCCTTTACGTCAAATGAGTTTGAATTCAAGAAAAGAGAATTCTATATTATACAAACCACAAACTGCTTTACGAGTTCGGTGGAGTATGTATACGGATACACCGGTACCCCAGGAAGAACCCTCTGGAAAAAATCCACCTGACGGGGCCATCGTAAATTACTATCTGGCTGAAACAGCCAACGAGGTAAGATTAGAAATTAAAGATGAAAATGAGAAATTAATAAGAGAATATTCCAATAAGGATACTTCTTACAATATTCCGGATGTAAATATTCCTCAATATTGGATACGCCCTCAGCAAATTCTCTCTGCTGAAAAAGGTTCGCACCGATTTCTATGGGATATGAAGTATGCTCCTCTAAATATTCTGCCCTCCTATCCTATATCTGCTATATTTCAAAATACAGCTCCTAATGCAACGGCTCCATGGGTAATGCCTGGAAATTATAAGGTAACGTTGACGATTGATGGAAAAAAGTTTGCAGAGTCCATGATTGTAAAAATGGATCCAAGAGTAAAATCATCTGCCATCCCTTTGAAACAACAACACGACCTCTCAATGATTTGCTACAAAAATAAATTAGCATGCATGAAGTTGCTCAACGATATGCGTGAATATAAGGGGTCGTTGAATAAGCGCTCAGGCTTATTAACAGGTAGTGAAAAAGAGCGACTGGAACAGTTAATAAAACAAATAAGCAGTGTAGAAAATGGTACCGCATTAAATTCCGGGCCAACTGTAAACAAGATGAACGCAGCATTCACAAACCTGTTTAACCAATTGGAAGAGGTCGACAATCTGCCTACCAGCCAACTTGTTTTAGCCGTTAAAGAAGCACAGAAGAGTATGGAAAAAATCAATAAATTATGGGGGGAACTATCAAAACCTAAGTGAGGTTTTAGCATTTTTGTGCTATTCGAATAATAATTCGGCCTTGATTTACAGGAAACTGTGCAACAATCCTCATCCCTTTAAAACTTTCTAGTTTTTTTTGAGCTTACAGCTTCATTTCTAACTGTTTAACCATACCTTTGCAAACTCTTTAAAAGAGTGGCTCATGAACTATCGCAGGACCTTTGACATTGCCTTTGTGGGATTGAAGCCCGGCATTCATGAGTTTGAATATGATATTGCCGATAAGTTCTTTTTAGAATATGGTGATCAGGAATTTAAAAACTGTATCGCTAAAGTGAAATTGAGTTTAAATAGGGAAAATGGATTCATGCTGTTGAAGTTTGAAGTGGGTGGTAAATTAGAATTGAATTGCGACCGATGTGGAAATCATTTACCGCTTAATTTGTGGGATGAGTTCAACATTGTTGTGAAAATCGCTGAAGATCCGGATGCAAAGAATAACGAGGAAGAAGATCCTGATGTTTATTATATTTCGAGAGGAGAAAGTCATATCAATGTAAGCGATTGGATTTACGAGTTCATTAATTTAAGCATCCCAATGCAACGCAGGTGTAGTGAAGAAGAAATTGGTGGTACTTATTGCAATAAGGAAGTATTGGAGATGTTGAAAAATATGGACGTAAAGAATAACCAGCATACCCAAACGCTATGGAAAGGATTGGAGAAGTTTAAAGATCTTGAAAGCGAATAATTTTTTGAAGTTTATAAATTGTAAGTTATGCCAAATCCAAAAAGACGACACTCCCAGCAAAGAGGTGCAAAAAGAAGAACGCACTACAAAGCTGTGGAGGTAACATTGAGTAAAGACAGTACTACCGGTGAAACGCATGTTCGTCATCGTGCTCATGTTAGCGAAGGCAAGCTTTTTTACAAAGGGAAAGTGGTGGCTGAGAAGTCTCCTATAAAATAAATTCCTTTTAAAATAAAGCTTTGCTGCCGGAGATGAAAATCTGTTTAGATATGATGGGAGGAGACTTTGCACCACTAGAGGCGGTGAAAGGTATTCAACTGTATATTAAACAATCGGATACTCCGGCATTATTAATTTTAGCTGGCGATGAAACGCAAATTAATCCGTTGCTTTTAGAGTACGGAATTGATTCTACAAAGGTTAAAGTAGTCCACGCACCACAGGTAATAGGCATGCACGAGCATCCCACCAAGGCATTAAAAGAAAAAAAACAATCTTCCATTGCAGTAGGCTTTCAATTGCTGGCTTCAGGAAATGCCGACGCGTTTATTAGTGCAGGTAATACCGGCGCTATGTTGGTTGGTGCTTTATTTAGTATTAAAGCTATTGACGGTGTGTTGCGACCAACTATTTCTACTGTTATTCCTAAAGAAACTGGTGGAACAGGATTGCTATTGGATGTTGGATTGAATGCAGATTGCAAACCAGAGCATCTTAATCAATTTGCTACACTTGGTTCTTTGTATGCCAAACATATACTAGGATACGAATCGCCCCGTGTGGCACTTTTAAATATTGGAGAAGAAGAAGGAAAAGGAAATATTCTTGCACAATCAACCTATCCTCTTCTTAAAGAAAACACTGAAATTAATTTCATTGGCAATATTGAAGGAAGGGACATATTGCTTGATAAAGCTGATGTAATGGTTTGTGATGGCTTTACCGGCAACGTAGTGTTGAAAATGGCTGAATCCATTCATACCATTACGCAACGAAAGAAAATCGAAAATGAATACTTCGATCGGTTTGACTATGAAAATTATGGTGGCACACCTGTATTGGGCGTTTCTAAACCTGTTGTGATTGGGCATGGTATTTCGCATGCACGTGCATTTTATAATATGATTGCCCTTGCACATAAAATGATTGCCACCGGGCTTATGGAAAAAATGAAAGCCAGCTTTAAAGCGAAATAAGTAATTTACTTATTGAACTGAACGCTTTTGATGAAACCAATTTTTTCTTACTTACACCAATACGCCAAAGCACTTAATAAATCTGTTTTTCTGTTTACCAGTTTGCTGGTGGCTATTTGCATTTGTATCAATTATTCAATAGGTATTGAGCCACGGCTAACAAATCATTTTTCTTTTCTTCAACGACTTCTCGGGTTTTTTCTTTTGTATTTCACAATTTTTTGTGTCAGCTACTGGATTCACTTTAGTATAACCAAACATTTTTTTCCTTCAGGATATCAATTCCCTCTATTACTATTTATTTGCCCGCTGCTTTTCGCTTTGAAAATCAGTATCCATTCGTTCGACTATGCCTTTCCAGATCAACTACAACTGCAATGGAAAAAATACTGGACAATCCTTATAGATTGGCCGTTAAAAGCAATAGTGCTTTTAATCGTAATTATAGTTTTCTGGAAATGGTTTGCTTATAAAAATGCTGTGGCAGGAATGACCCTTAAAAATTTCAGCCCCATACCCTACTTTATTTTATTGGTATTAATGATTCCGCTTTTAATTATTGCAGCCACACAACCCGATTTTTTAATTACTTATCCAAAACTAAAAAATATTGAATTTATCGGAAGATATACAACCACCGCCTGGAGATATTATTTGCTATACGAACTAAGTTATGGAACCGATTTTTTTACGATCGAACTTTTCTTTCGGGGATTTTTAGTATTGGCTTTTGTACGTTTTGCAGGTAAAGATGCTATTTTACCAATGGCAGCTTTTTATTGCAGTATTCATTTTGGAAAGCCGCTGTTTGAATGTATCTCATCTTATTTTGGAGGAATACTGTTAGGAGTGATTGTTTATCGAACACAAACAATATGGGGTGGATTGATTACTCATTTGGGAATTGCGTGGCTGATGGAAGTGGCGGGATATTTGGGAGGTAGATTTTCGGATTCATAAATAGTGGATAGTCAAGAGTCAGAAGTCAAGAGTCAGAAGTCAAGAGTCAATAGTCAGAAGTCAAGAGTCAGGAAATTCAACAATAATTTAAAGCCAATGTTGAATAGGGTAAGTTTCGGATAGTGATGGTATTTACTTTTGTTACACTAATCGAAAGTATCATGAATAGTGACTATTGCACACAAATGCATTCACTATTCATCTTTGACTATTCATTAAAACACTATTTACTAAAAAAGCTACAAACCTGTAAGCCGGATTCTGTATCGTTATTCTTTTCAATAAAAGAGGATCTTCTCTTTTACCTACTTTGAATTACGTGGCTATCATTTATCTGTTCCGCAGCTTACGTTGCGGAATCCATCTGCCTACCCATCAGCATCGAACGAGCAGTTCTCTAACGCTGACCTATGTGGCATTTCAGCATGCAAGGTTTACCCTCCCGATCAGTTACCTGATCGGGACGGGAGCTCTTACCTCCCGTTTTCAACCTCACCCTATCCTCTCCTTAAAAGAGAGGGAAGGCAGTTATTTTCTGTGGCACTATCTGTTCCTTATTACAGGACCCGGCTATTCACCGGTGCATTGCTCTTTGCTGTCCAGACTTTCCTCTTTCCTTTTTACAGGAGAGCGATAACCCGGTTTGTAGTTAATACAAAAATACAATTAAGAAAGAATATAAGGATGATAAGAGATTAATTAAAATCTTTCCATTAAGTCGAACTCTTTTTTGAATAAGCCTGGCTTCATCTCTACCTTTTCACCGAGTTCCATAATAATACCAGTTGTTTTATCATACGGTTGCCATTCCGGTAATCCATTCCCATTCGGATTTCCTGTTTTAGCAAAATTTACCCAGTAAGAAGACATGATTTTTTCCATTTCGTAATCTCTTTCTTGCCAGGGACGGTTCCATAATTTTAAGGTATGAAAAGCAAAGGGCACTTCTGATGTGTGGAAAGCCCCGTAATTCGGAAAGCTCGGTTTATCGGTTGGTACAAAACTAAACTGATATAGGTAGGAATCGCTTTTGTTATTGATGGCCCAGAGATGAGATTGTAATCCTGCAAACTGAGCGAGGGATATTTTAGCCTGCGAAATTTTTGCTTCTTCATCAGAACCAGCAGGAAATATTTTTAAGAAATCATCCGTTTTTTCTCCGTATCGTTGTTTTGTTTGCTGAATGTATTTTTCCGCGGATAATTCCTGGCCACTCATCAATGCGGCATCGCCGGTAACCCATCCCGTTAGTAAGGGTACATCATTGTGTTTGCCCTGTTGAAAATAAGTAAGTATATCTGGTGGCAATACATAATTATCAAGAACAGGAGAAAAACTTCCAAAAGGCATTTTACCAGCAATCTCCTGGAGTTCTTCGGCTGATTTATTTCTTAATTCCCGGATACCCGCAGCTTTCGCTGTTGCAACAAAACCCTGTCCGGCTTTTTCCGCGTCGTTCAATGACTTTACAATTCTTCCTTTCATAAATCCGCCGCTTTCTGCAATCGCCTTATGAAAAAGACCCTTAGCAAGTGGTGAAGCAACCAGGGCATTTATGCTAAACGAGCCTGCCGATTGCCCGGCTATAGTGATGTTGGAAGGATCGCCTCCAAAGGAAGCGATATTCTTCTTTATCCATTTCAGCGATTCGATCTGGTCGAGAAATGCATAATTACCCGAAGCTTTTCCCCCTGATTCATTACTTAATTCGGGATGCGCAAGAAATCCAAAAACACCTAAACGATAATTAATCGTAACATAAACAATTCCCATTTTTGAAATGGCTTCTCCATCATAAACGGCACAGGAACCGGCACCACCGGTAAACCCGCCGCCATGAATCCATACAATGACCGGTTTTTTTTCTTTGACTGATTTCACAGCAGTCCATATATTAAGATATAAACAATCTTCGCTCAATGGTTCGGGTGGTGAAATAAACTCTTCCGTCCACATCATAAATGGAACAGGTTTCGATTGCATCGCGCTTGCGCCGAACGTTTCGCATTTACGTATTCCCTTCCAGTTCTTCCCCGACTGAGTCGCTTTCCAGCGAAGCGCCCCTAACGGAGCCTCAGCAAAAGGGATTCCTTTAAAGATAGCCACTCCGTTTTGTTGAATACCTGATACAAGGCCATTGGCAGTCTTAACCGTTTTCAGTTGCGCGTTGCAATCAAAGAAAAAAAAGAGTACGCCGAAGAAAGTAATCAGTATTATTTTTTTTACCTTTTTCATTTATATAAATTATGAATGATGAACTTATTTCTTAATAAAGATAAGTTTGATCGCAAATGCTGCAAGCAATATACTCATTGTATACCTTATATATTTTTGATAGTTTCTATTTTGCAAAAAACCGGCTGATGCTTTACCAACTAACAACACCATTAATAAATTGGTAATTGTACTCCCAAGCATCTGCCATCCGCCTAACCTGATATATTGCAGCCATACCTGTTCTTTGTCGTTATGAATGAATTGTGGCAGCAATGAAAAATATAAAATCGTTGTTTGTGGATTTAGGATATTCCCTATAAAACCCCGAAAATAAAAATAGGAGTTTTTCTTTTCCTTATAGACTAAACCCGAAGGTGTTACCCATTCTCTAATTTGAAAATTTTTATACGCGAGGAATAAAAGATACCCGATACCGACATACTTCACGATCGAATACGCTACGGGCATAGCTATCAACAATGCCGTAAGTCCAAGTATGGTTGCTGTAATATGAAAAATAAAAGCGCTTGTAATACCTGCAACAGTTATCCAACCTGCATTTCTGCCATAACTTATTGTATGACTTATATACAACATCATATTGGGGCCGGGAGTTAGCGCCATTCCAATTACTAATAATAAAAAAGGTATTAATTCCTGCGTGCTCATATATAAGAAGCATTATGTAAAGTAAATTTCAGTAGCTCCATATCCATAAGACGGATGGTATTGATTCACGAAGGTTTTGACTTCTCTCCTTAATTTTAAAAGCTCATGAATTTCATCACGCAGTTTCCCTGCCCCAACTCCATGAATAACAATTAATGATTTTTGATGATGTGCAATCGCCAAGTCAAGATACTTTTCAAATGTTTTTAATTGCAACGTAAGTTTTTCAAAATTCGACATCTCCTCATGATCAATCGCAAGCTTTTCAATATGAAGATCTATTTCGTGTTTGGATGGTTCTAAATGTTGCCTTGCGCTGGACGCATCATATATTTTATATCCGGCAGATGATAGAGCAGTAAGATCAAAATTTTCGGTTGCCTGTTTACCCGGATAGGTATCGAATAATTTATAAGAAAATGTAGCTTCCCCTTTTTCTTTTAATTCTTTTATCCTAATAAAAACCTGTTTCGCTTTTAATTTAAGGGAGGCCTCAAAATAATCAGCTTTATTTTTATCAGGGTTTTTTAAGGAAAATTCAACATTGAAAACCGGGCTATCGTTTAAGTTTTCGAAAGGTATATCGTGAAGATAAAAATCTTCAAAGGCATGTACCTGATTCTTCAAATCAAAGCCTTCCTTATTAATATAACTGAGTTGATAGTTGAAGGTATAACCTATTTCCGTTCGGTTGATCAAATGTATTTTTAAGTCTTCTACGATATCATCTCCAAATTCATCGGAAGCTGAAACTGGAATAAACGTGAGCCAAACTCCATCCACCACCTTTTTAGTAAGTGGTTTGGTTTCCTTACGAATATCATCAATATATTTTTTTTCTTTTTTGATTGGGAACAAGGGCTTTTCAGTAAACCGTTTAAAGTAAGGAAAATCCAATTGATCTGTATAGGCAGGAAATTTTACTCCCTTTACCTGTATCATCACCATTTTATCATTAATAAACTCTATGACGTCGGCCTCTTCATTTGTTAATTTAACCACCACCTTATCGCCAATCTGAAACTTCATATCCAATCCGTTAATACAATAATAAAAAAATAAACGATTGTTTATTATGGCAAAAGTACGAAACGTATCCCCACTATCTCCATCAAATAAAGGAAACAGATTAATCTCAAATTGCCCTTAATGAGAGGCCAGTTTACTTTTTTTATATCCATAAAGAAAATAAACGATCAAGCCTAATACCATCCAACCAAAAAACCACGACCAATTGCTGGCAGACATACCCGTTAATAAATATAAGCAGGTACTTAATCCCAACAGTGGAATCAACGAATAATTCTTTATAAAAGCGAATACACTTAAGAAAATACATACCAACCAAAAAATAATAACAGAAAGGTTCATTGTTTTTTTGGCGACTAATGCAGCCGACAACGCGTTAGCTGTTGATTCAGGAGTTTTTATCTGGAGCCCGGCAAGTACGATATCCGTATCCTTCGCTGTTAGCCCAAATTGAAACAATCGTTCGAAATAACCCTCAGAAAAAACTCCAAGAAATAGTAGTACACCAAAAATTAAAACCGGGAAAATAATTTTAGCACTGATAAAGGGCATATTGAATTTACCAGGCTCTTTTGATTTTCGTGGAATTAGCAATACCCCTCCGCACACTAATACAAAAGCGAACAATGTGGCAATACTTGTGAAATCGAGTACAAAACTTTTATCGGTAAATAATATCGGTGTGCCTACCACGAACCCTGTAACGATTGTTGCAAATGAAGGTGTTTTATACCTGGGATGAATTTTTTGAAAAACTGGTGGTAACAAACCATCTCGGCTCATGCTCATCCAAATTCTCGGTTGTCCCATTTGAAAAACAAGTAAAACACTTGTCATTGCTACTACAGCACAAATAGATACTAATAATTGCATCCAACCAATATTCAGGTTCTGCTCCTCAAAGATAAAAGCGAGTGGGTCTCCTACCCCTTCAAATTTTCTATAATTAACGGTTCCGGTTAATACAAGTGTAAGTAAAATATAAACGATGGTACAAATCACTAATGAATAAATCATACCTCTGGGCAAATCCCGCTGCGGATTTTTACTTTCTTCTGCTAAAACGCTTACCGCATCGAAACCAATATATGCAAAGAATACGCCACTAACGGCAGCCATTACCCCACCAAAGCCATTTGGCATAAAAGATTGTACCCCTTCATTATTGGCAGGCGACCAATTAAATGTTAATCCATTTGAAAAAAGAAGGTATCCGCCAACTAAAATTACCAGAGTAACAATTAGAAGTTTGAGTACAACCATTGAGTTACTGAAGTTTCGGCTTTCCCGTACTCCCCGGTAAACCAGGTAGGTAATAAGTATATTTATTATTAAGGCTGGTAAATCGGCAATTATTCGAAGTCCTCCAATTACCGGAGCATTATTCCAGGCATTTATTAAGTCTTTATTAGAACTGTGTTCAATTACTGCTTTATGCGCTTCACGATAGCTGCACGCAAGATAATCGGGTATATTGATATGTAGCTTGCTTAACAGAGAAGTAAAATAATCGCTCCAGCTAAAAGCGACATAAATATTACCGATTGAATATTCCATAATCAATGCCCAGCCAATTACCCAGGCAAAAAGCTCTCCAAAACTTGCATAGGCATAGGTATACGCACTACCGGCTACGGGTATGCGGCTGGCAAATTCACTATAACAAAAGGCAGTAAAAGCACAGGCAATACCGGTAATTATGAATAACAATACAACACCTGGCCCGCCTTTATAAACCGCTTCGCCTAAACTGCTGAAACTACCTGCTCCAATGATTGCCGCTATTCCAAAAAAAGTGAGATCGCGAACGGTAAGAACCCGTTTTAATCCGCCCCCGTGACTATCGTCACCACCTTCAGCTAAAATAGAAGTGATTTTTTTTGTTCGAAATAATGAGCTGGACATGCAGTTGTTGGTTTAATGAACAGTCAAGATAATTAGATTTTGGAAAAATTAACGCATCGGAGAATAAAAGAATCCGGATAGGCAAAACGAAGGACTAATAATCATAATACAAATCCTAAAGAAAGGACACTATTTACTGAGCAAATATTTTTTAGTTATATCCTTTAAACTTTTCGATGATTTTTGCACCTTGGCTTTTTGCTCTTAGCTAATTGCTTTGTAAATGCTGGTTGCTTGATTCCGGCTGAACATCAATACGCACGATTCACCATAAAATAAACAAGTTGTTTTAATGGTTCTTTTCGTGCCGAAAGCACAGCTATATCTTCCAGATGTTGTAATGCAGTATTTATGTATTTTTCTTTTAAGTTAAATGCCCAGGTATCAACCGCGCAATCACGAAAAATATCCAGCACTTTACTGACTTTATCAGAAGAATTACCGTTAATAAGATTTTCAAGCGAAGATTTGTTAGCCGGAGAAGCAACTTCCAGCGCATGAATTAACAGGAATGTTTTTTTATTTGCGATGATATCACCTCCTACCTGCTTTCCAAATTTTTCAGGATCACCAAACGCATCGAGATAGTCATCCTGAATTTGAAAAGCAATACCAAGGTTGCGTCCAAATTCGTATAAGTGAATTTGATTCCCTTCTCCGGCTCCACCCAATACGGCGCCCATTCGAAGGCTCGTAGCAAGTAATACCGACGTTTTAAGTTCAATCATCCGAATATATTCCCCGAGGCTTACTAATTTCATTTTTTCGAAATCCATATCCAATTGCTGTCCCTCGCATACCTCCCTGGCCGTTTTATTGAACAAATGAAGAATAGAATGAAGAAAAGAACTATTAATTTTATTGAGATACTCATAAGCTGCCACCAACATTACATCTCCTGCAAGCAATGCAGTTGACTCACCATATTTCTCATGAACTGTTTGCATGCCTCTTCGTAAGGGAGCCTTATCCATTATATCATCATGAATAAGCGTAAAATTGTGAAATAGCTCTATGGCGTTTGCAACCTTAAAAGCGTCGGGATGAATTTCATCAAACAATTCATTACCCATCAAACATAAAACAGGTCTGATCCGTTTGCCGCCCAAGGATAAAAAATAATTGTTGGGTGAATACAACGAAGCCGGCTTTTCCGGGAAATGATTAACCGAAAACCGCTCAATAAATAATTTCGATAATGTGTCAAAATTCTGCATATGCCAACAGTCATTTTTGTAGCCTTACTATTTTTTCTTTTTTTCCTTTGCTTTTCTTTTTTTATCGCCTTCTTCTTCGGGTGATGATGAATCAATCACCCATTCATAATCCAATTGACGCTTTGTTAGGTTTGCCGCCACAATTTTTATCCGCACTTTATCACCCATCCTGAAACTACGCCCGCTGCGAATACCCGAAAGACAATAATCGCTTTCTATATGACGAAAATCATCATACTCAAAAAGGCTATTGATACTAACGAGACCCTCACACTTATGCTCAACCGTTTCAACAAAAAAACCAAAGGCTGCTACTCCGCTAATAACTCCATCAAATTCCTCTCCTAAATAACCCATCATGTATTCGACCTGCTTATATTTATTTGCAGCGCGTTCGCTTTCCATAGCCGATCGTTCTTTTTCGCTGCAATGCCGGCATTTTTGTTCTAATTTTTTATCCGGCTGTACCCGGCCTTCTAAAATATCAAACAATATCCGATGCACGAGCACATCCGGGTAACGGCGAATGGGAGATGTAAAATGTGTGTAATGTTTAAATCCCAAACCATAATGCCCAATGTTTTCTGTTGTATAAATTGCTTTTGACATAGTACGAATCCCTAACTGTTCCAATACATGTTGCTCGGGCTTTCCTTTTACATCTTCCAGCATTTGATTAAAAGAACGTGCAATACCTTCGGGAGTTTTTATATCGAACGTGTGGCCATATTTTTTTGCGAACTCTACGAAAGGAAGAAGTTTCACTTCATCGGGCGTGTCGTGTATCCGATAAGGAAAAGGGATTTCTTTTTTATCTATTTTAATCTTGCCAACATGTTCTGCAACAGTTCTGTTGGCAAGCAACATAAATTCTTCAATTAATTGATGAGCTTCTTTACTTTCCTTAATCATTATGCCAATGGGTTTCCCTTTCTCATCCAATTTAAATCGTACCTCCTGGGATGAGAAATTTATAGCTCCTTTCTTAAATCGCTGTTTTCTGAATCGCTTACCAATCGTATTTAGAATTTGAATTTCCTCATTAAACAAACCCACTTCCTTCTCAATAATTTCCTGCACTTCTTCATAAGCAAACCGATGATTGGAATGAATAATTGTTTTGCCAAGCCAATATTCTTTCACTTCGCCTTTCGGAGTTATTTCAAAGATGGCAGAAAATGTAAGCTTATCTTCTTTTGGCCGAAGCGAACACAATTCATTTGAAATTCTTTCTGGTAACATCGGCGATACCCGGTCGGGCAAATACACCGAGGTAGCACGGTTATACGCTTCCAGATCCAGCGCGGTATCTGATTCTATAAAATGGCTTACATCTGCAATATGTACTCCAATTTCATAATTTCCATTATTCAGCGTTCGTAATGAAATCGCATCATCAAAATCTTTTGCGTCGGCTGGGTCAATCGTAATTGTAAAGAGTTCGCGGCAATCCTTTCTTTTAGAAATTTCAGCAGCACTAATTGTATCTGGTATACGTTCAGATTCTTCAATGACTTCTTCGGGAAAAAAAAGTGGAAATCCATTTGACATCAGGATTTCTTTCATCGCCATATCATTCACATCGCTGGCATCCATTACAACGATCACTTCTCCAACCGGTTTTTTATTTTTTTCCCATTCATTAATTTTTACAATTACACGATCCCCGTCTTTTGCGCCATTCAACCCTGCAATAGGGATGTATACGTCTGGCATCGGCTTATTACTATCCGCCACAAAGAAGGCCGTATTTTTTCCCAGTTCAATATGGCCCAGAAATTCAACCTGTTTTCGTTTTAGCACTTCCGTTATCTTTCCCTGCAATCGCTTAGTTTTTTTAGAATCATTTTCTACCGAAACCTTCACCGTATCTCCATGAAGTGCCGTATTAAAATCAACGGGCCTTACAATGATATCATTTTCCAAATCCTGTACAATCACATAACCTATACCCGAACGCGTTATATCCAGTACTCCTTTATAGGTGCCAGGGGATGATTGTTTGTTTTTTTCTTTAAATTTCTTTTTAGAATCTCTTTTGCTCATTTATAGTTTTGTTATTTCAATTGAAATGTTTCAATGAATTTAGTTATTAAATCAGTAAACTGCCCTCCTCCGTTAAATAATATCTTCATTTTAATAGGAATTACATAGAGTGGCAGTTCTTTTACTTCATTTGAAAATTTAGCAAGCCGAACAGCGTCTTTTTCAGTAGTAAGAATTATCTTATTGGTTGTTGAAATGGATTCAAATCGCTTCACAATATCCTTCCAGTCGTCGATACTGAAAATATGGTGATCGCTAAAAAGCAGTTCATAATAAGCCTGTGCCTTTTCCTGTAAAAAATCTTTTAAGGGCACGGGATTCGCAATTCCGCTCACGAGAAGAACTTCCATGGAACTGCTAACCGGCATTGACCGGTGATGAATGATATGGTAGGGAATTCCATAGTTTATCGATGAAAAAAAAAGCTGTTGATGTGGTAAAATGTTCAACTCTTTTTTAATTTCCATCGCTTCTGGAAGAGAAATAGCTGGAGGGCATTTTGTTACGACCAATAAATTGCCGCGCACATAACTTTTTCTTTCGTCCCTCAACTCACCCGTTGGCAGAAACCAATCGCGGGTAAAAAGGTTACTGTATTCTGTTAGTAATATATTCAACCCTGCTTTAACGCTCCGGTGTTGAAAAGCATCATCCAATATTATTAATTTAGTATGAGGCCGATCATGTAATAATTGAGGAATAGCCATTACCCGCTCTTCTCCAACGGCAACGGTTATTTCCGGAAATTTCAAATGAAACTGCATGGGCTCATCTCCAATTTCAAGGGCAGAGGTATCATTATTTGCAAGCGCATACCCTTTGGTTTTTCTTTTATACCCCCGGCTCAGCGTGGCAAGTTCAATACTATTTTTAAATTCACTGATTAAATATTCAACCATTGTAGATTTTCCTGTTCCACCGGCAGAAAGATTTCCTACGCAAATAACTGGCAGGTTAAAAGACGTAGACGCAATAATGTTTTTATCAAACATCCAGTTTCTTAACGATAATACTATTGCATAAATAAGAGAAAGGGGAAACAATAATATGCGAATGGATTTAAGCAGCGGAGCATTAAAATTCATAAATACGCGATGGAGTAATACAAAGATTTAAAGATACATCAAATTCGTTGATGTCATCAATCTCCACCATATCATCAAAAAAGGAAAAACCAATCTTTAGCAGGTCCGGCCTGCATTGTGCAAGGTATCGATCATAGAATCCCTTACCATATCCAACCCTGAATCCATTTTTATCGAAAGCAAGCAAGGGAATAATAGCAATATCAAACAATTCGGGTGGAATCAAATCACCATTTAAAGGTTCCAGTATATTGTACTTATTTTTAGCATATAACCCATCGTGATCTACCTCGTATGCTTCCATGGATTTCATATTTGGTTCCATTCGGGGCCACCCTGTTTTTATCGACGGCCATTTCTCCTTAAAAATATCAATAGAATTACTAACATCAAATTCTTTTCGATCGATAAGGGGTGAATAAGACAATATATATCTTACCAGTGAAAATTTTAAGGATAAAAAATGCTCTCGCATACGGGCAGAATTATCTACCCATACTTTTTCTTCTTGTGCCATTCTTTTTTTCAAGTAGTCGATCCTGATATCTTTCTTTAACATAAGAAATGAGTTAATGAGTCCCTTAGGGATTCAGCCATTAATTTCACAAAAGAATTTTCAGGAGCCTCAGTGAGTGGAACGGATGCTATTACGGGCAGTTTACTCCAGGATGCTATTTGCTGTTCATAAATTGGTTCATACCCTATGAAAAACCAACCCAAAACAGGTATGTTATTTCTTTTACATTCAGCAGCGGTAAGCAATGAATGATTAATACTGCCAATATAATTTCTACTTACAAGTACTACCCTGCATCCGAGAGATAAGATAAGGTCTTTGATAAATTCGGTGTCATTGAGAGGTACCATTAGTCCTCCTGCACCTTCTATTACTAAATTACAACTATAATCAGGTAATGAGGCACAAATGTTTTGAACGGTTATTGCAATATTTTCTTTTTGTGCAGCAAAATGCGGGGAAGCAGCCAACTTTAAAGTATAACGTTCAGGATGCACAACCGATTTTAGGTTCGTTAACTGCTTTCTTACCCATTCACTATCAGTTATTGGTTCAGTACCGGCCTGTACAGGTTTCCAATAATCGGCTTCCAGTGCCTCTGCAATAATTGCTGAAGCTACTGTTTTTCCAATACCTGTTCCAATACCGGTAATAAAAATGGGAGGTTTCAAAACTGGAAATTATAGTTAACTAAAAAGATTGTCTGCTTTTTATTTGTTTACAAAGAAGGAAAAAATAGTGGTTCCATAATTGCGGGCCATAGAAAAATTAGTATAGCCAGTATAGTTATTCCTTGGTGTGTGTTCTAATACAAACCATCCTCCTTCCGTTAATATTTTTTTTTGAGTAACTTTTAACGGCAACTCATCAATAGAATTTAGCGCGTAAGGTGGACCGGCAAAAATAAAATCATATTGGTCCGAACATATATCGAGGTAATGAAATACATCCATCTTAACCACATTGCATTTTTCGATTTTTAACAATGCACTTGTTTTTTTAATAAAGTCAACCATCGTATTGTCTTTTTCAATAATTGTAAGATCAGTAACACCTCTTGAAGCAAGTTCATAGCTAATACACCCGGTACCTCCAAAAAGATCGAGTGTTTTCAGCGATACAAAATCAAGATGGTTCTGGATAATATTAAATAAACCCTCTTTTGCAATGTCCGTAGTAGGTCTTGTATGTGGCATGTTTGCAGGAGGATTGATGCGTCTGCCACCCATCTCTCCGCCAATTATACGCATAAAGCCATTTGAAGAATTGGTGAAAAATAATGGGCCGGATATTCTGTCAGTTGATCAAACTTCAATGCATCTGCCCCTTTTGTATCCCACTCTATTTTTAAAAAATAACGAGCGATTTCATCATACATTGCAGAGTCCTCATCAATCAATCCGGATATTAACAGTTGAACCTTTTCTGGATCAAAATTAAGTTGCCTGCAAATATTTAACAGGTAAAAACTAAGATCCTCCGGCAATTCATAAAAACAACTCTGTATCAATTGCAACTTCTTTTCATCGAAAATAGCTGCAATCATTTTGTCAGGATAAAAGTATAGGTGAAAAACAATTCCTGCTTCATCTTCTCTTGAATAAATTGAGGAAATTATTAAAGAATTGAAATGCCAGTAGTTGCCTGCAGAAAAACTATTTTGAAGAAAAGAATGAATTTCTTTTGGAATTCGATAAATCGTATAAATATCATTACCGGGAATTTTTTCACTTAAGGCAAGTCCCTTATAAGTATTTCCGGAAACTATTTCCATAACAGGTTTCGCCATTTCAGTAGAAAAAAATATGCCTGGAATTAATGTGCTTTCAATAAAATTATAAACAATCACTGTTTCACTGACTTTCCTTTTAAAGAATGAATCGCCTGCTACCAGGTTCATTATAAACTCATTCCTGCTTTCAATGGATTCTGAAGAAATATCGTATTGCCGTAATTGAAGCAATCGACTACTTTTCTTATTAACCAATGCACAGGTAAACTGTTTTTCAGTCACTTCAATAATTAATGAACATAAGGAAAGTGAATCACTTTCCTCATCAAAGGAGCCAATATCAAATGCAGGTTTTATCATCTGTTACAAATGCAATGTTACTATATTTTTTTTGATGAGCTGGTAATTGGAATAGCGTTTAATAAAAAGCCGGTAAATACTAAGAACCTGTCTAAAATTCATATTTCTAATAACAGAAGCCGCAGATTCGCAGATTAAAAAACCTCAACTAGAATAAC
>JANNEK010000084.1:0-10640 GCA_031378605.1 Chitinophagaceae bacterium
ACACTTGGGTTAATCTTATTGAGGGTTGCTTCACTTTCCGTGTCGGTAAAAGAAGGAACAAACGTCAACGCAATATTTTTTAAATTTAATTCATTCCCTATTTTTTCAAGCGTTGTTTGTCGTTCGACTTTACTATAATCAGTATCCTTCCCATAAACAAAATAGGCCTTAAAATATTTACTTCTGGCAACCCCGTATAGCCCAATCATGTAAGTAGTAAAACTGGCGCAAGCGGGGGATAATAAAAGTGTTGTGTCTATATTCTCTGAATTACCGTGGAAACACTTTCTAAGAACCGTATTTATACCCATATTCATCACCCCTGTCCTACGTACATTTGAAAATATTTACCGCTAGACCGACTGATCTTCAAACTTAAACGGACTACTATGCCAAACTATCTTCTATTGGTATTATCACTGCTATGTTACAACGAAAAGGTGTTTACCCAGGATAGCAGCAGAATAGATACGGGTTCTAAATTCAGTAACCCCTTGAAAAATTCACAATTGAATGAAATTAATAATCCTGGAACATTTTCAATTCAAACAGACCAGGACTATTTATTCCGTTTTCCTTTTTCAAAAAATGAAGATCGTAATTATACGCAAGGCACTTCGTTCGTTTATTCAGATATTGATCTGATGAAATCTTTCGTTTTCTTTCCGCATAGGAAGATTGAAAAAATATCAAGATTTATACCGTATAGTGCTTCCGTTGCATTGGGAGGTACAGCATTTACCCCGCGAATAATAGATAGTTCTGCACCAGTTATCGGTGACAGACCCTTTGCATTTTTAATATATTTTTCAACTTCTGCTACTTTTAGAAATCAAAAAGTAAAAAAAGGGAATGGTAAAATTATAGAAGTATACAATAGCTTTACGTTCAATTACGGTGTATTTGGAACGAATATTGGATATGCTTTTCAATCCTTCGCACATAAAAACCTGGTAAAAGGTAGGCCTACCGACCCAAAAGGATGGAATAACCAAGTTTCGAAAGGAGGAGCCCCCGCCTTGTTGTTCGAGTATAACCGATTTCGCCCGTTAATTTCATGGCCATCGTCTTCTGAATCTTCATTTAATAAAAGAAGCGTTTTCGATTTGGGTTGGAACATTGGCGGGTCGGTTGGATATTATGACAGAATCTATACAGGGCTTTACACCAGACTTGGTCATTTAAAAAATGAAAATCAGGCGCGCTGGAATAGTGGATGGTCATCGTTAACTGGAGCCTCATATGAAAAACTCAATCCAGGAGTTTCGAAAGAAAAATTTATGAGAATACTGGAAGCATTCTTATATGCCAAAGTAAATACTACATTAATGTTCCGAAATGCTATGTTGGTGGGTCAGGGCTTTAAGCACAGTGACTATACGCTAAAACCAGAATGGACAAATATCGGTCTATATGAATTCGAATGGGGTGCAGTGATCGCTTTTGAATACAAGAAAAAATGCAGAGTAGGTGAACAAGGAAAAACATGGGCTATACAGGGAAGAACAGTATATCGATCACCTGAGTTCGACTCGCATATTTTTCCAGAGCGATGGCATTATTTCGGAAGCCTTGGACTTATGTTCCCTTTATAAGACAATAAAGCCTGAATTATGAGAATTACACGGATACATGCCGACAGGTATTCTTCGAGTGAATTGGAAAAACTAGATATCGCACTGGAACTTTTCAGTCATGCTGTAAACTCAGTAAATTTTCAAAGGACGATTGAGCAGCATATTCTCTTTGAAACCAATTCGAATTTTTCCAATCGGGAGATTTATAATATCATCATGGGTGGCGATGAGGCATTTACTAATGAGGGTGTTGATTTTGAAGCAGATCTTGATCTGACATTGGATTTTAGAATTAGTACAGATGCAATAGGATTTACTATTAAAGAAAGAATCTTTACTTTCCGGAATTTTTTTCAACAATTGCGACCAACCAAGTTGGCTGGTCACTACGCACATGAATATTGTCACACATTAGGTTTTTCCGACCCACGTGATCTTACTGATATTGCCAGAAATGTTCCCTATGAAATCGGAAGAATTATTGAAGAAATAGCTATTAATAATCATCGAGTATTTATTACCTCTAATCTTAATTTAACTGAGGATCGGGATACCCGAAGTTTAGATAATTTCCGGAATGCATCTGTTGTTGACAGTGAAAGTGTTGTTAATACTACTTTAATAAATTCTGATCATTTATTGCCCAGCAAAGCCAAATTGAAAAAAGGCAAGGCTGTGAAAAAAGCAAAAGATAGAAAGATATCTTCAAAAAAGGCAAGCCGTTTACCTAAGTCAATAAAAAAGAAAGCAATTGAAAAGATAATAAAGGTAGCAACAAAAAAAGCAAAGCCGGTAAGGAAAAAAAGATCCAAGCCCAAACAAGCCACGCTCATTCCAAAGCACAGAGCCCAAAAATAAGGGAATACTTGGCCGCCTGCTGGGGTAAGGATCGTTGTAAATAATATAGGCTGTCGCGGCTGTTTTTCTGGTTAACTAAACGAGGTTAATAAAATCAAAGAACAAGGAAAAACAACCCGTGCCTGGGTATTTTTATTTTTACGAGAAGTAAAATATAAAAAGGTGTATGTTGGCAGCAATAGTTTACCCCTCTGCAGAGTTTCCGAAGAGAACTCTTTGGTAACAGGTACAAAATATTGTTTTAGCGTCTTTACTCATTAATGGCTCGAAGAGAAATTCCCTATAAAGAAGTCATATACTTACTGCCGGATAGTCCTCCGGCACAGGCACAAGACCGTTAGGAGAGACTCTGCGGAGATTGAACCAGTCTACCGGTTGGTAGTACGACAGAAAAGTAAGACCATCAATTGTTATAGGAATAGCGTCCGAAATTTTAATAGATTTTAATGTGTTATAGTTAAAGTAAACCCGGGTTTAATATTTAGTAATGTGCCTTGCTTTAATGTGAGGCTTCTGCAAGCTTTGTTTGAATTCAACTCTACATTCCGGCCACAATTAATTATCACATCGGTATTCGCATCCGGCAATTGATTACAACTCCAGTTACCGGAATTTTCCCAATTTGTATCAACGCTTCCAAGCCACTTATTTACAATAGTAATTTTAATTGTATCATTATAAGCTCCATCTGTAACACATCGATATTGATAACTATGCCAATCGGATGGTATCGAATTTAGAATTAAAGTCTTTGTGATGGAGCCTAAATAATTAGGATTATCAATTATATTTTGAAATCCAGCGCCCGTATTTACTTGCCATTGGTAATTATTTCCTACTAAATTTGAACTAATTGAAGTAGTTCCACCTACACATAACTGTCCAGGTAAAACAGCAAATGTATTTCGTAATACCGAAACTGTATTGTCGAAATTATTTGCTGTAATTAAATCAGGCTTCCCATCCCCGTCAATATCTCCCGCTGAAATACTTCTTGGACTATTTCCTGTAAAATAGTCGATTTTATTTTCGAAATTTAAGAAGCCCGTGATGCTAGTATTTTTTAAAACAGAAACTGTGCCATCAAAAACATTTGATGTTGCAATATCCGGATTATTATCGCCATTTAAATCTGCTATTGTAATACTAAACGGACCCTCGCCTGTTATATAATCAGATTTTGAAGCAAATAAAAGGTTCCCGGCATTGCTTATATTTTTTAAAACCGAAACCGATGAGGAGCCATTATTCGAAACCACTAAATCAGGTTTGTCGTCATTGTCTAAATCATTTACGAATAGGCTTACCGGTTGGCTTCCTGTAGCAAAATCAATTTTAGGATCAAATGAAATAATACCGGAGCTCGAACTAGTGTTTTTAAATATCGACACGGAGTTCGATTGTAAGTTTGTTACACCCAAATCAGCCTTGTTGTCTCCATCCATATCCAGAACGAAAATGCCAGTAGCACCATTTCCCGTTGCAAAGGACATTTGTGAGGCAAAAGAAATAACTCCAGTACCTGAACTTGTATTTCGCAAAATTGAAAATGTATTACTACCAAAATTGCTTACAATAATGTCAGGTTTGCCATCAAAGTTAATATCGTGTATACAAATGTTGCGGGGATTGGAGCCTGTAACAAAATCGATTTTTAGGGCGTAAGAAATTATACCGCCTGAACTTGTATTTCTAAAAACTGAAACTGTATTAGAAGAGTAGTTTACCGCAGCTAGATCTTGTTTTCCATCACCGTCGATATCTCCGTAGCAAACGCCTAAGGGTTGTGAACCTACATTGTAGTTTTCTGGCAATGCAAAGTCGTTGGTATTTAACGAGCTTGTATTTCTTAATGATGAAATATTATTTGATGAAAAATTTGCGACAACGATATCTGTTTTGTTATTTCCGTCAATATCGGCAATTGTAACGCAGTAAGGGCTGGCTCCGGCAGTAAAATCTTGTTTCTTTGCAAACGAATTTGAATTAAATCCTTCGCAAATATCTCCTTCATTAAACGTTAATGTAAATGGTTTTGATGAGTATGCGGTAAGATTGTTTGTTGTTACAGTAATTGGTTTATTTGTTGCCCCTGAAGGAACAATAACCGAAAGGCTTGTTGATGTTGAAGCTGAAATTACCGCTTTTGTAGCTCCGAAATATACGACATTGCCTAAAGTAGTTGGACTAAAGTTTTGTCCTGCAATAGTTATTAATGCTCCTTGGGATGCTCCGGTTGGAGTAAAAGAATTTATCACTGGGCTCATAATACAAGGCCCTGTATACATAAATCCGTTTGCAGTACCTGTCCCGGCTCCTGTTGTAACGGAAACCATACCTGAAGCCCCATTACCAAGAACTGCCGAAATATTTGTACTGGATATTACTGAGAAAGAAGTTGCGGCAACTCCTCCAAAACTAACTGCTGTTGCCCCTGTGAAATTTGTACCGATTAGGTTAATGGTAGTGCCAGTACATGCATCTGCGGGAGTGATAGAGATAATATTTGGTTTGTCAATAGTGTTTCTGAATATTGAGTATGTTAATTCTGTTGCTGTAATAATATCAGGTTTGGAATCACCATCTAAATCATTGGTAACTCCATATCTTGAAGGTTGTAAGCCATCGAAATCAACTTTTGGTTCAAAAGATATTACCCCAATAGTGGAAGCATTTCTAAAAACATTTATTGCAGAACCTGCTGTTTGGTTGGATACCACAATATCCGGTTTTCCATCACCGTCAATATCGCTGATTCCGATTGAATATGGGCCCCAATTATACCCGGTTGTTAAATCAACTTTTGGTGCGAAAGAGACCTCGTTAGCGCTAGTATTTCTAAAAACAGAAATAGTCCCAATACTGCCAAAATTATTATTTGTTACAGCTATATCTGCCTTATCATCTCCATCAAAATCACCAATAGCAACTTGTTCACAATTACTTCCAGGCGTCGTTGACAAATTAAGCGATGTGGAAAAAGAAATATTTCCAGGTGTACTAGTATTTACAAAAACGGAAACAGAACTACCAGATTGATTAGCGACAATTAAATCAGGTTTATTATCATCATTTAAAAAACCGGTTGTTATCCCGCGTGGATTAACACCAAAATTAAAATCAATTTTTGTTGCAAAAGAAACAATGCCGCTAAAACTTGTATTTCTGTGTATAGAAACAATTCCATTGAATTCATTGTTTGAAGAAGCTAGATCAGGTAAACCATCTCCATCAAAATCGCTAACAACAATTCCATATCCCCCTGCCGAAGTAAAACTTACAGGAGAAGCAAGCGAAATAATTCCATTAGCACTTGAATTTCTAAATACAACGATTTGAGGTAAACTGTTATTGAAAGCGTAATTAGGTACAATAACATCAGGTTTACCGTCACCATCAATATCTCCAAAGTCCATAAAATAACTAATGCCAGGATTCGAGAAATTAACTGGAGCTGCAAATAAAAGATTTGCCGGTGTACTGTTATTTTTTGCGATTGAAATATTGTTTATTAGAGGCGTCCCCCCATTAGCCAGTATCGTATTGGATAATATTTCAGGCCTTCCATCATTGTCTAAATCCGTGCTCGCCATAAACCCTGAATTATTAGGTGCTATATTAAAATCCGATCGGGGAGCAAATGAGTTTGATGTAATAACTCCCCCGCCGGGAAAAGTTACAATAAAGGGTTTACGGGAATATCCTGTGAGTCCAGATGTCGTAACTGTAATGAGTTTGTAGGAAGCTCCAACGGGTACTATAACAGAGAGTGATGTAAGAGAGGCTGCCGAAACTATCGCACGTGCAGCACCAAAAAATATGATATTGTTATTAATATTATTGCTAAACCCAGTGCCGGAAATTGTTACTGTAGAGCCAACTGGACCGAATGAGGGCGAAAAGGTAGTAATAACTGGCTGTGAAAATATCTGTAATCGCAAAAGGCAAAATAGTAAGATTAAAAATTTATTCATACAAGTACAAATTGGGTTATTACATGATAATTTTGGTTATCTTAATGGTGCAATACATTCCAAACTTTTAAAAGGTTTTTCTTAGGACTATGTCAACCAATGTTCGAGGATCAGCATCAGGTGAGGATTATCGTTTGTTTTGAACAATACCTATAAACTATTCGGATCATAAATTAGGAAAAAAATTCGAATTGATGAAATTTATCCATCCTCCGTTACCAATACTTCCGAGAATCAAACCATTAATAATAACCCGCTTCCGTCCGGATCCACCTTTATCGCGCTCACGATTACTTATTACGATAATTATGCCTGGACCGGCAAATCTTATACTACTCAATACAATAGTTTTCTGGCCGAAGGAGGAACACTTAACCTTCATGCAGAAACCATGCCTTCAGTAGCAGAACAGCAACAAGTACTTACTTCGGGAATACCAACGGGTACGAAGGTACGAACTATAGAAGATCCTGCCGATCTGAGCAAGGGTATTTGGCTGAGTACCGTACAGTTTTATGATAACCGGGGCCGGGTTGTTCAATCGGTAGCGGATAATTACCGGGGAGGCACCGATATTATAACCAACCGCTATGATTTTACCGGCAAAGTATTGAGTACGTACCTGGTTCATAATAACCCGGCGGTGGACCCTGCCAATGCCACGGCTACCTTACGCATTCGTACCAGTATGAAATACGATCATGCCGGCCGGGTACTTGAATCCTGGAAAACAATTAATGACGATGACTCAAAAAAAGCACTGATCGCCCAAAGCGACTATAACGAACTGGGACAGTTGAAGAATAAAAAACTGGGCAAACAAAAAACGAACAGTGGAACCTATACCGCCACCGAAATCGGGAATTTTGATTATAGCTATACGATCCGGGGCTGGTTAAAAGGTATCAATAAAGAATATGCCAATGACCTGTCGCCCATGCAGGGAGCCGCTTCCCGCTGGTTTGGTATGGAACTGAATTACGACTGGGGCTTTGCCAACAATCAATTCAATGGAAATATTGGCGGCATTAAATGGAGAAGCCGGGGAGATGGGGACAGAAGAGCCTATGGTTTTGGATATGATAAAGTGAACCGCTTGTTAAGCGGTGATTTTAGTCAGCATAATAATACAAACTATGCAGACAATTCCGCTATCAATTTTGATATGATGATGGGCGATGGTACTTCGGCCGCATCAGCTTATGATGAGAATGGAAATATAAAAGCCATGAAGCAATGGGGAGTAAAGTTAAATAACAGTGTTGTTATTGATGACCTCACCTATAACTATACTTCCACCACCAACAAACTGCTTAATGTAGTTGATGCGCAGAATGATAATCAGACAAAGCTCGGCGATTTCCGGACTTCCTCCCTTCACCCCACACAGGCTAAAACAAGCGGTACGGTTGATTATACCTATGATTTAAATGGGAACCTGAAAAAGGATCTCAACAAGGATATTGGTAATGGCACCACAGATGGTATTGAATACAATCATCTCAATCTGCCCTGGAAAATAACGGTAAAAAGCGCCAGTGGTAATAAAGGTACTATTACCTATGTGTATGACGCAACCGGAAATAAAATCACTAAAACTATTATTGAGGGAACATTAAAGACGGTAACTTATTATGCGGGTTCAATGATATACCAGGCCCGCAGCCATACCAGTAGTACGGGTAACGATACCCTGCAGTTTATGGGGCACGAGGAGGGACGAACCCGGTATATAGCTGCCGTTGGAAATACTCCCGCCCGGTTCGAACACGATTATTTTGTAAAAGATCATTTGGGAAACACACGGTTGGTTCTAACCGAAGAATACCAGCAGGATATTTACCCGGCGGTTACCCTGGAGGGAAGTATGAACACCCCCACGGATGCAATGTATATAGAAAAAGGTTATTACAATATCGACCAGAATTTTATAGTGAGTAAAGCAGCCGCTACCGGAATAGGGGATTACTATAATCATAACGGCAATCCACCGGTAAATAATAATCCCAACAGCAATACCGGCGTTTATAGTACAAAACTGTACCAGCAAAATGCACAGACTAATAAGATCGGGCTGGGCATGACTCTAAAAGTAATGGCGGGTGATCAGCTTAATATCTGGGGCAAGAGTTATTGGTTCACGGCGGCGGGTAATTTTGCGAGTAAAAATTCAATACCGGTAGCCACGTTATTGGATGCTTTTGTGGCAACACCGGCCATTGCGGCGAAGGCAATAGCCGCAGGAACAATTAATACGACACAGGTATTTGACGGGATAACAGATTTTTTTAAACATAATAACGACGCGGACGCTACTAAACCCTGGGCCTATATCAACTGGGTATTTTTTGATGAACGTTTTAATTATGCCGGTGGCGGCTTTGACCGCATAGGAGCTAGCGGGTCTATTAAAAATCATAATAACAGTACTATCCCCAATATCATCGTTCCTAAAAACGGCTATGTATTTGTATATTGCAGTAACGAGAGTGATTACAATGTGTTCTTTGATAATTTGCAGGTGGTACATACAAGGGGAGCGTTATTAGAAGAGACGCATTATTATCCATTTGGCGGGCGGCTCTCCGGAATTTGTTCAAATGCAGCAGGTAAGTTAGAGAATAAGTATAAGCATATTGGCAAAGAGTTACAATCAAAAGAATTTAGTGATGGTAGCGGCTTAGAACAGTATGATTTTGGAAGTAGATTTTACGACCCACAAATAGGGAGATGGCATACGCAAGACCCAAGAGCCGATAAATGGCCTGAATATACCCCTTATACTTATACCCTTAATAATCCAATTAATTTAGTTGACTTAGATGGTGAAGATGTTTATATACTTTACTATACAACAGGAAATGGTCATGGTGATGAAATGTTTAAATCTTCGGCGGAGACAAGAAAGAAAAATATTGAAGAAGGAAAAAACTTTGATGCTGAAAAAGATAAAGTTATAATGATTGGTTTGCAGGATATGAGTGATGTCCAAGATATGACTAAATGGGCTGTTGATACTTATAGTGAAAAATATGGTAAAACTGCAGAAGTTGGTGTATGGTCTCATAGCGGTGTTGATGGCCCAATAGGAACACAAGCCGCAAAAAAAGATGGGCTATATGAAGGGTCTACACAGATGTCTTTAGGAGGTTGGGGGAAGATAGATTTTAATTGGAAAGACAAAGGAACAACAATGGGTTTCTATGGATGTAACTCTGCAAACGAAAAAGCTTCCAAGAATTTTGCACAAAACATATCAGGACTTGATAATTATAAAGATGCCGAGGTTCGGGGGCAATCAACTTCTTCTTATCCTTCATTTTATACCAATATAAGGGCAACAAGTATAGCACGAAATTATAACTGGCCTGGGGCATGGGGTGTTGGAGGTGGTACTTATATGATAGGAGGTAATCCTAACCAAGGGGCTGCAGCGACTTCAAGAGTTCCGTTTACAGGTAGCTTCCCTGCTGCTAACCCAATGAATGTTTATAGAAATCGTCAAAAATTGAGGTCGGATTATCAACCAGGTCAACAAAAAAATTAAGTCTATGAAATTTTTTTTTCGAGTAATATTATATTCTTTATCTGTTATGCTATTCTACTCTTGTAATAATAAAAGTAATCAACTGAAACTGAACTTTGGTACATCAATTAATAAGCATGATGTAAAAATAAAAATGGAAGTTTTAGCAAGCGTACCAATTACCGAAATATATAATGGAGAGAAAGAGTTTAATATACCTGATGGCTATGGTGAAAATGAATGGCACTTTTATTATAGAGACACATTACAAGGCTACCTAAGATACATAAAGACAAATCGAAATGACAAACACGTTTATAAGTTCAATTTTTATAATGAGAATGGCAAATATTTTGTCGATGTAGATATACAGGGATTAAATCCTGTAAAACAAAAAATAGAATTGAAAAATAAATAAGTAAAACAACAAAGCCCCTCACGGGGCTTTTGTATTTTACATTGCATAAGCCTGTTTGGCTCTATAGTCTCTAACGTAAGCGGAGATAATTTTTATCAATACACTTTGTTCATCTTCGGGCAAAGAATCCACTTCTTTAAAGCGTTGTATGAGTTCAGAATTTTTAAGCGATGCTTTAGCCTTACCTCTCCGCAGAGTCTCTCCCCTGGCTCTGTGCGTGCGCCGGAGGACTCTGCGGCAGTACTCAGTTCTTTTTTGTCAAATCTATATCTTCCATTTCCATATAA
>JANNEK010000183.1:0-7558 GCA_031378605.1 Chitinophagaceae bacterium
AATTAAGCTGGTCGCATTACTATGAGTTATTGAAATGCAATGATGAAATGGAAATTGGCTTTTACCAACAGACTGCAATCAACGAAAGTTGGTCTGTCAGGGAACTTCGCCGCCAAATGGACTCAGCTTTATTTGAACGCATCGCCTTAAGCAAAAATGCCAAAGGTGTAATGAAGCTTGCTGCCAAAGGGCAGATTATCGAAAATGAAACCGATATTGCAAAAGACCCTTATGTGCTGGAGTTCCTGAATATCCCCGAACATTACAGCTATACAGAGAAACATTTGGAGCAGAAAATCATTGACAATCTCCAAAAGTTCATTCTTGAATTGGGCAAGGGCTTTGCCTTTATTGCCAGACAATTCCGTATAACACTTAACAACAAGCATTACCGGGTTGACCTTGTGTTTTATCACCGGATATTAAAATGCTTTGTGTTAATTGACCTGAAAATAAAAGCAGTAGAACATAATGACATCGGGCAGATGAATCTTTATCTAAACTACTTTGAAAAAGAACAAAATGTGGAAGGCGACAATCAACCCATTGGCATCATACTTTCAAAACATAAGGACGATGTAATTGTGGAGTATGCAATCCGAGGAATAACGAATAAAATTTTCGTTTCAAAATACCAGCTATATCTACCAGACAAAAAATTATTGAAGAAAAAAGTAGAGGAATTATTAGATACCTGACCCAACGCACCAAGTCAGTAAACATTTGAAAGACACAACAAAGCCGACACACAAAAGCCAACCATACAAAAGAGCCTGTCTTGTTCCAACGCTTCGGGGACACACTCTGTAGTTTGACACAGAAAGACGAAGAGTGAACATATAACATAAGATTTTGTGCAATTGGGGCTTGACGCCAGACCATACCGAAAGGTACGTTCGGGCGGGGAAGTACAATCATCGGTAGTGCATATCCAATCTTCATATCCGGCTGGCGGAATACTGCCGGGCAGTAATACTAATAATCAACTTTTAATTATAAATTTAACTTTAGTTTCGAGCGGATAGTAACAAAATTCCAGCACTGCATCGACCATAAATGTTAGCGGTGATAGCGGAGCGATACAGCAAACACCACCAGTAGAACATAAAAATGAATTTCAAAACTGTAAACCCCGACAAATCAATTTCTTTATTCGTCAAGAACATTTTGGTTTTTGAAGAAGCTGAAATCAATCAAAAAACGGTTCTTCCTTTTTTTGCTGACGGTTATCCTGGGCTTATGTTTCAAGATACAAAAAATGGATTAGTGGTGAGTCCTCACAATAAACAAATGCCGGTATTGTTTCTATACGGTCAAACCATAAAACCCATTGAGTTAGTTATACAGGGAGCTTATAAATTAATAATCTTTCAATTGTACCCCTTTGTACTTAAAAGCTTTTTTAATGTAACAGCAAGAGCAATTAATGATGACTGCTATGACTTGCAACTATTGGAAAATGGAGATCATACCATTCAACGCCTGGTAGAAGCCTCAACAGGTGAAAAAAGAATTGAAATTTTAACCACCTTATTATTTGACAATTTTCAAGCCAAAAAAGAAACTCTGGATTTTCAAATCAGACAAGCAATCCAGATTATTATTGACAACAAAGGACAAATTACCATTGGGCAAATTTGCAACAAAATAAATATTACCGAACGAACTTTTGAAAGAAGATTTTTAAAAGAAGTTGGAATTTCAGCCAAACAATTTTCAATCATTATTCAATTTCAACATTCATTGGAACAACTTACGCTGAAAGATTTTACAAAACTTACTGACGTAGTTTATAGAAATGGTTATGCAGACCAATCGCATTTTATTAAAGTTTTCAAAGCATATACAGGCAAAACACCAAAGGCGTTTAAATGACAATATTATTTTGTCGGTTTTATACAATTTTCCACTACTTCTACATCGCAACTTTGTTTTCTAAATTCAATGGGAATGAAAGTTTTACTGTTTGGTGCAACCGGTGGCACAGGCAAAGAAGTGCTTTTGCAGGCATTAGAACAAGGACATATTGTAACGGCAATTGTTCGTAACCCTGCAAAAATCAATATTCAATCCGAAAGGTTGAAAATAATTCAAGGCGATGTATTTAATAAAAACCTTGATTACGCATTTGCAGATCAGCATGCAATCATATGTTGTTTGGGTGCACCCGCAACCAAAGCCGGCACGGTGCGTTCTGAAGGAATAAAAAATATACTTACTTCAATGAAGAGAACTAATGTTGACCGCCTCATTTGCCAAACTTCTTTGGGTTATGATGATAGCATCCAGATTTTAAGTTGTACTTCAATCCTCTTCAGGAAAATTATTGTACCCTTCATTCTGAAAACAACCTTCAACGAACATCAGTTGCAGGAATTAGCCATCAAAGAAAGCGGTTTAAGCTGGACAATTGTAAGGCCCGGTAATTTAACGAATGGAAAGAAAACGGGAAATTACAAATATGGATTTTTATATTCGGATCCAACACTCAAAGTGAAAGTTTCGAGAGCCGATGTTGCGCATTTTTTAGTCAGGCAATTATCAACTGCAGAAAATAGCCAAAAGGTAATTGGTATCTCTTATTAAAATTTGCAATATGGATTCTATTCAAACTATTGTTAATTTTCTTTCGTTATTTTTTGGCGGTCTTATTGCAGGTTTACTTTTTAGCTATTCCTGTTCCGTTAATCCTGGTTTGAAATCATTGGCGGATAGCGAATATTTAAAAGCAATGCAAGCTATTAATACTGCTATCCAAAACCCTTATTTTCTCATTTCATTTATGAGTTTACTCTTTATTTTACCAATAACAACTTTTTTAATCTTTAATCAACAAGCTGATGCGTCATTCTATTTTATGTTAGCTGCAACTATTATCTATTTTGTTGGCGTATTCGGTGTTACTATATTTTGCAATGTGCCATTAAATGAGCAATTGGCAAAGATTTCTGTATCAACAGCGACAATAACTGAAATTTCAACCACACGATATTCTTTTGAAAAACCCTGGAATACTTACCATAGCGTTAGAACAATTGCGTCTTCAATCTCATTCGGATTAACAATTCTTTCAATCATTAAAAGCAACTATTAAATGATGCGGATCGCTACTATTTATCTTCTACAGGTAATAACCATTTTATTAATCTCTTGCAGTAAACAAATTTTTCTAACAAATGGAGAAACAATTTATAAGACTGGCAGAAACATGCGTGGCGAAAAAATGCTTGACAAAACCAATTCACGAATTAAAATTGTGACTAGTTGCAAAACCTGTCATGGAAACAATGTAGATAAAATGAAGAGCGTTTCAATAAAGTTTAGTTACCTATCAAATCTCAATAACTTTACTGTTCCCTATACCGACAGTTTATTTTATCGTTTTCTCGACCGCGACTTGAAAAGCGATGGTCGAAAAGCAAACATTGGAGTAATTTGGAAAATGAATGACCAAGATAAAAAGGATCTATTAGAATATTTAAAAACTTTGTAAATTTATGGCTTATGGAGAAACTATCAATAAACGAAATAGAAAATGAATAGTTTTGTTTGGGCACTCCAGGGAATGACAGCCGTTATTTTTATGTTTTCAGGAATAAACAAATCAATTTATTCTGAACAGACACTTGTTTCAAAAGGGCAAACAGGTGTAGAAGGACTGCCATTAATACTTATTCGATTTATTGGAATAACCGAAATACTGGGAGCAATTGGACTAATACTTCCAATGCTATTTAAAATTTGCCCAAGCCTGACAAGTATTTCAGCCATTTATTTAGGACTGATTATGATTACAGCAGGCATAATTCATTACAAGCGAAATGAATATAAAAACGTAGTTGTGAATATTGCAATTTTTATTGTTTGTTTGGCAATATCCTACTTTCGAACAATTGGAAATAGCTAAGACCTCTTCAACAGGAATTTTAATTGTAGATAATGAAATTCGAAGAAATTTTTACCAACAAAACCTTAAAACAAAAAACTAAAACTGAATTGTTAGGAACTTTACTATTGAATAAAAAAATAGCGATCGACGAGCTTATCGCATTTGCGAAAAAGTCGACTGCTATTGAAAAAGCAACCTGTATTGAAGCAATCGAATATGCTACACGGAAAGAGCCTACTATTGCAAATCAAAATTGCTGGAGCTACCTATCTAAGACTTTAACCGAAGAAGCACCAAGAGTGAAATGGGAATCGGCCAGAGTAATCGGAAATATTGCTCATTTATTTCCTTCAAAACTTTCTATTGCTATTACCAATTTACTTACCAATACTGAACACGATGGTACTGTTGTTCGTTGGGCAACTGCACTGACATTAGGCGAAATAGTAAACCTAAAATCAAAACATAATAAAGAGTTACTACCTGCCCTTGAAGCGCTTTGTAATAGTGAGGAGGATATGGGTGTTAAGAAAAAATATGTGGAAGCTATAAAGAAATCAAAAACTGCCTGATTATAAAATTGTAAGTACCTGGCGGGTATTTAACGAAAGCAAAAGCGCATATTCTGCCTAGGTATTTTGTAAATTATTCAGTCGGTTATTTATTATTCAACGTGGCGCCTTTCTTCAAGATGACTATAAAAGGTTAGTCGAACGATTAGTATTTTTAACTATCATTCTGAAGGGCATGAACGTTTAATTGTGATAGACTTAATGAATTGATTTTAATCAGGCTCCTTCTCGCAGCCCCTAAATGTGGACAAGCAAGATGCTATGTAGTAGAATATTTGATTATAAAGTAATATGCAACCTTTATTAATACTACCAACACTTTTTGTTGACCAGGATCACATGTAACTATTTCTTATTTATTATCTTTGATTTAATGCGAAAGTATAAAACAATTAAGCAATGATTGAGATTCTAAGAACCGACTCCTCCAATTCAGACTTTAAGCAATTGGTATCTCTTTTAGATGAAGAACTAAGAATAAGAGACGGTGCTGATAATACGTTCTATGCGCAATTCAATAAAATAGATCTAATAAAAAATGCAATTATTGCCTATCAGGATAATATACCTATTGCCTGTGGTGCCTTTAAATTCTATATGGATAAAACGGTGGAAATAAAAAGAATGTTTGTATTGAATGATTACCGTGGTAAGGGTATTGCACAGGAAGTACTTCATGGGTTGGAGCGATGGGCCGCTGAACTAGAATTCGATACTGCTGTATTAGAAACAGGAAAACGCCAGCCTGAAGCTATCCGGCTCTATGAAAAAGCGGGATACCTTCGAATACCGAATTATGGACAATACAAGAATATAGACAATAGCGTATGTATGGAAATCAAACTATGATTTATTGCAGGTAGCGACCGTTCGAATTATTAGTAAGACTCGAATCAACTAAGTATTATGAAAATTATCTTTTGTATTATGGCAGCAGCTCTAACTACCCTTGGTACCTGTAACCGAAGTTCATCGCCAATACCCACCACAAATATAATGGTACCTGAAAGAATGTTGCTTGTTCTTTCGGCTCCCTCTGTTCATGATACGTATTATAAAAAGGCATTTCAACAAATTATTGATTTTCAAATTTCATATGCGAAGTCGATAATCGATAACGACAATATTGTGTTCATTCTTGATAAAGACACTAAAAAATATGTTGAAGGAAAATTACCCGAGGATATATTATTGGTCGAAAATGTACATGATATCTGGATGAGAGATTTTACAACGGTAAATCCTGAACAACCGATACAATTTTTATATACCTCGGCGTCGATGAAGGAATCAGAAAGTGCGGAAGTTCAGAATAGCCTAAAAAAATTCGAGGACCGCTATGACATTAAACGAGCTACTACCAATTTGTCATTAGATGGGGGCAATATCGTTGACAACTATAAAGGACGGGTAATAACTACTACCCGATTTATGGATGACAACCATCTCTCCTATGCAGAAGCCAAGCAAGCACTCAAAGAATTATTGAATGCAAAGGAAGTAGCCATCCTGGAACCAGACGAACCAGTATTGGCCCATTCGGACGGAATGGTTAGTTGGGTGGATGATGATGTGCTGTTGGTAAATAAGTATTCAGATCAGCCTGGGTTTCGAAAAAAAACTTTGGATGAATTGCAATTATCTTTTCCCGGTATTACTATTATCGAAATTCTGGTTGCGTATAAAACAAACCCACCCGGACAATGGGATGGATTTGAATCTGCCTGCGGCGTTAATTTAAATGCAACGGTAACCTATAAAAATATTTATGTTCCGACATTTAACATGGAACATGATAACGAAGCAATCGCCACCATTAAAAAATATAGTTCAAAAAAAATAATACCAATTAATGCAGAAAATGTATGTGCCATGGGTGGAAGTGTTCGTTGCCTTACATGGCAGTTGACCGGCGAAAATGCACAAAAGTTAATTGAGGCAGCTAGAAAATATTGAGGAAGGATACAAAATTTTATTTTAAGAGCTCGTAGTATTGTTGAAGAATAAAAATATTGTTTGTAATGTTATTGTTTGATTCATTTCCTTTTCTTGCACGATACGTTCCTACGGAACGTACTGCTATTTGTTTTATGGTCTACCCACGAATTGTCCCTACGGGACTAAAAAGTGCAAAGAAAAATCCAACTTTACAATGATTATCGGTATTGAGCATTTTGATCGTTTAATAAACTTGCACTTGTATTCATGTCCCATAGGGACATATTATGGGTAGCATCATAATATAAGACTCATTACTTTCCATAGAACGTTTCGTGCAAATAAAGGAAGAATAAATCCTTATTTTAGCAAAAAAATTGAGCAATTTAGTTCGATCGAATAAAGCTTATTTACATTTACAAAAACTGTAACAACTGATTAATAACAGATGCTAAATAATAATGAATAAAGAACTTTGGAATAAAATAGCAGCCGTTGATTTGGACAATCCACCCAACGAATACTGCTTTTCAATTCGTTTGGCTAATGAAAATTTCTGGACAAAAAACTTTACAGAACAGGCCATTCTCGAATACAAGCGGTTTATGTATTTGGCCGCTACCTCAGATTTTATGGTTTCGCCTTCAGAAATTATAGATATTGTATGGCACCAGCATTTAATTTTCACTCAATCGTACCAGGACTTTTGCAACGTACTTGGAAAACAAATTCAGCATATTCCTTCTACACACAATAAAGAAGAATTTCAAAAATTCAAACAGGCAAAAGAACGTACCTTAAAGTTTTATGAAAACAATTTTGGAGAACAGCCAAAGGCCATCTGGGGTTATTCAGGCATGTATGAAAGTTTGAATTTAGATAAAGCAAAATATAAAATAAGAACATTTATCATTGCCGGCATTTTAACTTTTTTGGCATTAATAACTCCTGCTTACTTCTTATTAAAACCAATGTATAGTAACCTTGATAATCCTTATTTTATCCTAGGCTTTATTGGCTTGATTATTGGCGCATTTATAATACTTGACCGATTTAACAAGAAAAAAATCAAACAAATCACTGATCAGTTCGACAAAAATTCATTTGTATATCAACTAACACCTCTTGAATTGGTTTATCTTAAAACACAAAAATTAAC
>JANNEK010000235.1:0-12581 GCA_031378605.1 Chitinophagaceae bacterium
ACTAAATTTGAATAAAGATATGAAGCTGAGAATATATTCGTCCGCCCCAATTGCACAAAACCCGATGTTAACGGCAGTACGGCCAACCGCAGGTTGTTAAGATTCGTTAAAAGCTTGCAATATTAACTTGCAAAAAGTACGGTCACTCGGAGAAGAGCAGTAGCGAGTTGCGCTAATTTATTCATCAGTTTTAGTATATACAGATTGCAAAATACTTAAAAGAGAAATTAAACCTGACTGCAGATACTAACCTGAAAATCGAAAGACTATTCTATTTTTTAAGCGAATATCGAGCTGCCGGCCAAAATGTCTCACGAAATGAGGAAAGATGAATAAACAAAAGTCATTTGTCGAACCATAAACAGTTTCGCAATATGTCCTTTTGAAATAAAAGTAATTTATTATTGTCGAGGTACGGCTTAAAAAATAGATACTATTAATCGTTTAGTAATTTAGTGATAGGTATTTCTTTAAGCTGCATACCTGACATGGCTTACATGAAAATACTTTTGCACCTGCGTTCTGTCACTTTTTCTTTTGTACATAAAATCTTCAACATTAATTCGCATTTGCGCCTTGTTGATAGGTCGTTTTTTACCTATAATATTTGTCTTCACATCTTGGTTCACATATTCCTGTGGGTTTAATTCAGGACTATAGGGTGGAAGAAAAAATACTTCAATTCTATTTTTATTCTCTGTTAGCCATTCTTGTAATTTTTTTGTTTTGTGTGCTGGATGACCATCAGTTATAAAATATATTTTCTCCCTACTATATTTTATCATTCGTTTTAAAAAACTGATAAACACATCTCCATTAAATCTACCATCCAATAGCATAAATTGTAAATGCCCTTTATTACTTATTGCTGAAATCATATTCAAAGAAAAACGTTGCCCAGTCTTTTTAATTACCGGTGTTTGACCGGATGGTGCATAGCTTCTACCTGCTTGATGATCGCTACGCATACCCGTTTCATCACCAAAATAAATAACTGCCTTTTCTTTTAAAGCCCGCTTTTTAATTGCAGGGTATTCTTCTTCAAGCCACGCTTTTACTTTCGCAGGTTTTTGTTCAAAAGCTTTGCTGATAGGCTTTTGAGGCGTAAATCCCCAACTCTTTAAATATCGCCCAACCTGCCAACGGGATAAGTCTATCCCATACCTTTCTAACATCAATTGTTGAACAGCCTCTCTTGTCCACAAACCAAAGGGTAGCTTCAATTGATCTGGCATTTTATATTTTATTAACTCACGTACCTCAGCCGCTTGTTTGCCGCTTATTTTCTTGCCTCCTTGTACACCTCTTTTTTTGGAAATAATTCCTCTGCTTCCCTTTTGATTATAACGTGTCCAAATTTTATCAACGCCACTTTTAGATAGATGGAATAAATCGGCTGCCTGTTGATGGGTGCCTTGTTTCTTTTTTAAATAGGAAACAATTAACTGACGTTTTGTTTCCTGACTGTCTTTTGTACCTCTTTTTTTTGTCATACTCAAAAGTACAAAAAATATTTTATTAGTATTACTAAATTATGCTCCCATTAATAGTATTAAATCGTATTCCGAATAATTTCTTTTAAACACCAGCGCTTAACTCCTGGTTTCATACGCAGGGCTCACTACTAATTAAGACCTGCTGGTTTACTCTGAAAAAATTTTTCATCATTTTTTATTCTCATTTCCCATTTCCATGCCGTCATTAACATATCCTCGAGTCCAAACTTTAATTCCCACCCGAGTGACTGGCGGGCATGATCATTATTTGCATAAATAGCTATTACATCACCTGGTCTGCGGGGACCAACTACATAATTTAACTTTTCGCCGCTTACTTTTTCAAAAGCCAGGATCGCTTCCAATACAGTAACACCATTGCCCGAGCCCAGGTTAAACACTTCGCAACGGTTTTTAGTTTTCCCGTTCAGCAAATAGTGTATTGCCAGCGTGTGTGCGTGCGCGATATCGCTTACGTGAATAAAATCTCGAAGACAGGAACCATCACGGGTATTGTAGTCGTTGCCATAAACAGTCATTAAAGGTATTTTTCCGATTGCCGTTTGAGTTATGGCGGGTATAAGGTTAGCTGGTTTACCAATGGGAAGTTCACCAATTAAGGTGCTTGGATGCGCTCCAACCGGATTGAAATAGCGTAATAAGATGCATTTCGTATTACTGGCTTTTGCAAATTCATTGATAATTTGTTCTCCCATTTGTTTGGTATATCCATAGGGAGATTCTGCAGGCTTTGGCGGAGTTGATTCCGTTACAGGAATTTTATCGGGGTTGCCATAAACAGTACAGGAAGAAGAAAAAACAAAATGCGGAATATTAAATTCCTGTACACATTTTAAAAGATTTATTAACGAAAGAAGGTTGTTTTCGAAATACATGAGTGGTTGTTCCACCGATTCCCCGACTGCTTTATACGCTGCAAAATGGATGATACCAGAGATATCATCATTTTCAGCAAAAATCGCAAACGTATCATCGAAATTGCAGAGATCAACTTTATAAGTCTTAATTTTTTTTCCCGTAATTTTTTCAACTCCTTCAAGAATGCGGGCAGAAGATCTTGAATTGTTATCAACAGAAATTACCTCAAACCCGTTTTCTACCAGGTCAACAATGGTATGAGATCCTATATAACCACAACCCCCGGTCACTAATATTTTACTCATGTAATTTTCTGATTTTTATTATTTATTTTCCTGAAGCAGGTTCATTAAATACTGACCATAACCGCTTTTTAACAAGGGCTGTGCCATTGTTTCCAATTGAGCGGCATTGATAAATTTTTTTCTATAAGCAATTTCCTCAATACAAGCAATCTTAATACCCTGCCGTTGTTCAATAACCTGTACAAACAATGAAGCCTGCATCAATGAATCAAATGTACCGGTGTCTAACCAGGCCGTACCTCTGTCTAAGATGGATACTTTTAGTTTGTTACGGCGAAGATATTCTTTATTTACATCCGTAATTTCATATTCACCTCTTACACCAGGTTTCAGATCGCTGGCAATTTGCACTACTTCATTATCATAAAAATACAATCCGGGTACTGCATAATTACTTTTGGGATGCTGAGGTTTTTCTTCGATCGAAAGTACCTGGTTATTTTTATCAAAGGCTACTACCCCATATCGTTCGGGATCGCTTACATGATAGGCATATACAATGCCACCTGCTGGATTGCTATTTTTTTGAAGTTGGTCGCCCAATCCTGCCCCATAAAATATATTATCACCCAACACAAGTGCTACACTGTCTTTACCAATAAAATCAGCACCAATCACAAAAGCCTGCGCAAGACCGTTGGGAATGGGTTGTTCTGCAAAGGAAAATTTTAACCCTAATTGTTCACCAGATCCTAAGAGTCGTTTGAATTGGGGTAAATCGTGTGGAGTAGAAATAATCAGAATTTCCCGGATGCCCGCCATCATTAGGGTGGAGAGTGGGTAATAGATCATAGGTTTATCATAGATAGGCATGATTTGTTTGCTGATCGCATAAGTAATCGGATGTAAACGGGTACCGGAACCTCCGGCCAAAATGATACCTTTCATGCAGCTAATTTTTTTATATCAACAGGAAAATTAAAAAATTATTGCCAAGGTAAGTAGAAAGTGCTTAAAAGAAAAAAGCAGCCGGCGCCGACTGCTTTTTATTCAATTTCAATTAAATCCTAATTTTACTTAACTCATCGGGATAAACAATTTCACTATATAATATATAGTAGCAGCCAACACAGCACTTACAGGTATAGTAAGTATCCATGCCCACAATAAATTAATAGTTACTCCCCAACGTACCGCTGATAAACGTTTAGTGGCCCCCACTCCAATTATTGAACCAGTAATTGTGTGGGTGGTACTTACCGGTATACCCCATTGTTCAGTCATGAATAAAGTCATAGCTCCCGCTGTTTCTGCACTTACCCCTTCTAATGGTGTTACTTTGGTAATTCGGGTTCCCATTGTTTTTACAATTTTCCAACCGCCGCTCATCGTACCTAATCCAATTGCTGCGTAACAGGCCAATGGTACCCAGTTCGGCAGGTCTTTAAATTCTTTCATTTGTCCACTGGCAATTAAAGCAGCTCCAATTATACCCATTACTTTTTGTGCATCGTTACCGCCATGTCCAATACTAAATGCTGCTGAAGAAAGTAATTGTAATCGTTTATACATGCCCGCAATTCTATGGGCATTGGGTTCCCGTATTTTTTCAAAATAAATATAAAAGGCAACAAAAACCAGCATTACACCTATAAGGCAATAACGAAGAATAGAATTGTCTGCTTTGCGCAACTCTTTTTTTAGCTTTTCAGTATCTACACCTGCATCAACAGTTGCGATCTCTGCTACAATTTTGTCTATACCCAGTTTATCATAATTTGGAAGAAATACAATAGCTGCTTTCATTTTTCCTTTAGCTGCATCTAATTCTGATTGAAGCTCAGGTTTTGCTACTACTTCCTTTTTGAGTTTATCAACCTTATAAAATTTCTCCAGGTTTTTAGCCATTTTATTCTGCTGAAAAATTCCGAACATCCAGATCGTTAAAACTCCCACTACTGCAATGATTCCAATCCTTAACCATACGTTTCGCATAACAGTAACAATGGAAAGAAAAATAGATATCAGCATTCCAATGATTGGAGCAAGAAAAATGAATAGCAATATCTGTATGATATACTGGCTTTCGATAATACTTTTTAAAGAAATAAAACCCTTCGTAGCATAAGCATGTGCAATTGCGGCACCTGCAAAACCACCAATTAATGTATGCGAAGATGAGGAAGGAATACCATACCACCATGTTAGTAAGTTCCACATAATAGCAGCAATTAAACCGGATAATATTACGGGAAGGGTAATAAATTCTTTTTGTACGCTTTTAGCAATCGTATTAGCTACTGCATGATCCTTAAATAAAAAGAAAGCTACAAAATTGAAAAGAGCTGCCCACAATACCGCCTGAAATGGAGTGAGTACTTTAGTAGAAACGACAGTTGCAATAGAGTTGGCCGCATCATGAAACCCATTAATGTAATCAAATACCAGGGCCAGTATTATAATGATAATAACTAAAGTCATAGTTTGGTTGGTTAAATTGATATGCTTATGAGTATTTGATAACGATGGACTCAATTACATTTGCAGCGTCTTCACATTTGTCAGTTACTACTTCCATTACCTGGTAAATTTCTCTTTTTTTGATAACCTCTTTTGCATCGGGTTCTGTATCAAATAAACGGTCGATACTTAAATCGAAGATATCATCAGCCTGGTTCTCGATACTATTTACTTTTACAAGGGCATCGGTGATATTTCGCATATTGCGCATATTACGCAACTCTTTTACAGCATTTCTAATTTGATCGCAGGATTGCTCAATTAGGTCGGCCATCTTTTGAATGCCCGGATCGTTAGGATTTATTTTATAAAAATTTATTTTTTTAGCTGTCGCGTAGGTATAGTCGCAGATATCATCCAGCGCTGAGGCAAGATAATGGATGTCTTCACGATCAAATGGAGTTATAAAATTTCGGCCCAATTCGGTAAATATGCGATGTGTTAATTCGTCGTTTTGGTGTTCAAGGTCCTCAACTCTTGAAATAATGGCGGCTCTTTTATCAAAGTCGGGCTCAGTAACAACTTCCTTTAACGTTTTTCCCATCTTGGATACATTATCGGCTACCTCTTCAAAAAGAGTATAAAAAATCTTGTCTTTTGGCATGAATATTTTCATGAAAGAATTGAGGCCCATAATTTTAAAATTTCGCAAAGATTAGTTTAATAGTCGGCTGCATCAATGGTATGAAAATATGGTAACAATTTCTTAATATAGGTTCCCTCTTGCTCTAATACCTTTGCGCAGATGTTATTTTTGTATGAATAAATTGTTACGCCTTAAGCAACTTGTGTTTTGCAGCAGCCTGGTTTTATTTTTCCAAACTTGTGAGGCTCAGTTTTTAATGGATATGATTGATACTTCTACCAATATGGGTAAGGGTATGCTGAATTTATATAGCCGTTTCGATCGTCTACGGTTCAGCGGTTATATTCAACCTCAGTTTCAAGTGGCTCAACAAAAAGGAGCCAGGAGTTTTGAAGGGGGCGATTTTTCTGCAAATGCAAACAGTCGTTTCATGCTACGTAGAAGTAGAATCAGGGTCGATTATGTTCGATCTAATAAAAACATGCAACCTGCAATGCAATTTGTTTTTCAATTCGATGCTACTGAACGTGGAGTTGTTGTACGTGATGTTTGGGCCCGTTTATTTGAGAACAAATGGCAGCAGATTGCTTTTACCACAGGAATCTTTGCGCGCCCTTTCGGATATGAGGTTAATTATTCTTCTTCTGATCGTGAATCGCCTGAGCGGGGTAGAATGTCGCAGATACTTATGCGAAGCGAACGGGACCTGGGAGCAATGGTAACCTTCGAATCGAGAAAGAAAAAAAGCCAATGGAAATTTTTAAAAATCGATATGGGGTTCTTCAATGGTCAAGGTTTAAGCGGACCGGGAGAATTTGATGGGTTCAAAGATTTTATTGGACGTATTGCAATAAAACCAGTTGCGGTTACAAAAAAAATTAGTTTTTCTGGCGGGGCCTCTTATCTCAATGGTGGTATTTTACAAAATACAAAATATCTCTATCAAACAGCAATTGCTGGAGGTAACAAAACTTTTTTGGTTGATTCAAATAGTGCAAATATTGGCAAAAAAAATCCACGAAATTATCAGGGGTTCGACGCACAGTTGAAATGGAAACATGCATGGGGTGCTACGGAAATCAGGGGAGAATATTGGTGGGGTAAACAAACAGCAAGTGCTGGTTCAAGCGAAACACCGGGTGTATTATTAAATAGTAATGAAGGGTATTATATACGTCGTTTTAACGGGGCGTTTATTTACTTTTTGCAAAATATAGTTAATACACACCACCAGTTGGGGGTAAAGCTCGATTGGTATGATCCCAATGTGAATGTTTCGGGTACAGATATTGGTAAGGCAGGAACCTCTGTAAATGCTGCAAATATAAAATATACCACTCTTGCAGCCGGTTACAATTACTACATAAATGAAAACCTTAAATTAATGCTTTGGTACGATTTTGTTAATAATGAAAAAACAGCATTAACAGGTTTTACGGATGATATAAAAGATAATGTTCTCACCTGCCGGCTTCAATATCGATTCTAACTAAGACAGATAATATTGAGGTAACATTGCGTAAACAATTCCTTAATAGTGGAGTAATGCTTCGATAACATTGGAGGTATACTTTTGATCCGAAACAAATAATCCATTGTGATCAAAAAGTACCTACTCCTGTTATTCGTTTTACTATCTTCTTTATGCTCGCAGGCACAAACCGGGAAAATTACCGGTAAGGTGCTAAATGAAAAAAATGAACCACTCTCAGGCGTTTCTATAAAAATTGTTGGTGCTCCCGGTGGAGTAACAACTACTCTTGATGGTTTATATACTATAACTCTTTTGGCCGGAAAAAAATATGAACTTGAATTTTCAACTGTTGGATATGATAAAAAAACGATCACTGATATTGAAATTACAGCAGGTTCCATTACAGATTTAACTATTGTATTGTCTGTTACAAGTAAAAAATTATCCGAAGTAACAGTTACCGCCAACAGAGGTAACGCCCGCAGAGAAACAGCGGCCTCCATTATTTCTTTTCAGAAAAACACCAATACTGTTGCATCGGTTATTTCTGCCGAAAGTATACGTCGTTCTCCAGATAGAAATACCGGAGAAGTTTTAAAAAGAACACCCGGCGCAAGTATACAGGAAGGTAAATTTATTGTAGTTAGGGGTTTGGCAGATCGTTATAATCAGGCAATGCTAAATGGTATTTTATTGACCAGTACCGAACCAGATCGCAAAACATTTTCATTCGATTTAATTCCTGCTTCAATGATTGATAATATTGTTATCAATAAAGCATTTGTTCCGGAATATCCGGGTGAATGGGCTGGTGGATTAATTCAGGTAAATACTAAAGATATTCCTTCAAAAAGTTTTTTTAATATACAAATTGGTACTGGCTTTAACACACAAACAATAGGTAAAGATTTCTATAAAGATAACGCAGGCAATACCGACTGGCTCGGAATTGATGATGGAAGCAGATCGCTACCTACTTCCTATAAACGAAAATCTGAATTTGATATATCATCTGCTGACGAAAAGACCCTTATTGGTAAACAAATGCGCAACGTTTGGGCCGGAACGGTTTCTACCGCGCCCGTTAATGCTTCTTTTCAAATAAATGGTGGATTCAATTCAAAATTATTTGGAAAAACAATCGGTGGCACTATCGGTATTATATATAATAAAAGCAATAGAATACTGAACCTGGTTAATCGGTCAAACTCATTAGCGGGTAATGTGTTTAGTATTAATTACAATTTTAATGATACTCGTTTTGCACAAGATGTGTCTGTTGGTGCTTTGGGAAGCCTTTCGTATCAGCTTAATGCTCAAAATAAAATTTCGTTGAAATCAATTATCAATGTGAATTCTACGAATTATATTTCAAATAGAACGGGTACTGATTTTAATAGAGATGAGCAAATAAGCGGATCTGAACTTACCTTCAAACAAAATACTTTTTTTACCAGTCAGCTCACCGGCGAACATAATATTGCCAAACTAATTAAATTAAAATGGTACGGAGCTTTCAATATTCTGGATGGGCATATACCAGATCAACGCAGAATACTTTATTCAAAATCGAGAACCGTTGCCGAGCCTTATCGATTGATTGTTTCTAATACCCTGTCTCAACAAAGCGGTAGCAGAATATTTCAGGACCTGAGTGATTATATATATACTGCTGGCGGCGACATTTCTAATACATTCAATCTTTTTGATCAGAAACAAACCGTGAAGGCAGGTTATATGTTTCAGGTTAAAGACCGGTTATATGATGCTAAATTATTTGCTAATTATTTGCCATTGGATAATGATGCATTGCGTCAATTGCCGGCAGATAAAGTTTTTTCAGAAGATAATTTTGGAAACGGTTCAGGAAATAAATTTGCGTTTGATGCCATTAAGGGAAAAAATTTCAGGTACCTGGCTAATACAATACTGAATGCGGGATTTCTGCAACTTGATAATCAGTTTAATTCTAAATTAAGGGTAGTGTGGGGCCTTAGGGTTGAACATTACGACCAGCTCGTGGGCAGTGTAAAAAAATGGGACCCGCGGTTTACCCATACCGTTGTTACAGACTTTCTTCCCGGGTTGAATGCAACCCTTAAACTAAATGCGAAAACGAATATTCGCTTATCAGGCTCTCAAACGGTTATCAGACCTGAATTGCGGGAATTATCTTTTCTAAATATATATGACTTTGAATTGAATGCTTCTGTACAAGGCAACCCGTTACTGGAGCGAACTAAAGTTTCCAATTTTGATCTTCGATATGAGTTGTACCCTCGCGCAGGTGAAGTTTTTACAGTGGGTGTATTTTATAAATATTTTGATAAACCCATTGAACAAATCTTTAATGAAGGAAGTGGAGGAGCGAGTACATTTAGTTATCAGAATCCGGCAAAGGCAAAATCTTATGGAGCTGAAATAGAATTTCGTAAGAAGCTAGACTTTATTAAATTAAAGAATTTCACTTTTCAGGCAAATGGTGCCTATATCTATAGCCGCATTACAGACGAGGGATTTCAGGTAGATAGATCTCTTCAGGGGCAATCGCCTTATCTTATCAACGTTGGATTATTATATGATCTTGAAAAAGCAGGTCTTTCTATCACGCTATTGTACAACCGTATTGGTGAACGTATATACCTTGTTGGAGATTTAACGGCCGGTGCGGGTTCACCTGATATTTATGAAGCACCCCGCTCTTTGCTCGACTTCCAGATTTCTAAAAAAATACTTAAGTCAAAAGGAGAATTACGTTTAACTGTTTCGGATATATTAAATAATACGCAATACTTCTATCAAAATAATGGTGGAAAAACCAGTTTCCAAAAAGGAAAAGATGCTTATCGTTTCACCCGAAAATTCGGAAGCACGGTAGGACTGACTTTTAATTATTCATTATAAACTCTATTAAAATCATACAGAAAATGAAACATGGAATTTTTTTATTGATCGCTTTTGGACTACTTATTAATAGTGGTTGCCGTAAGATTGAAACAGACGGCGAAAAGGAAATTATTATTATTACGCAGCCAGGCACGGGCCCTTCAGGCCAAACAATTACGTTAACAGGTCGTATTAATTCCGACACTACTTTGCGGAAAGCAAATAATTATATTTTAAAAGGTCTTGTTTACATTGTAGGTAACCATACGCTCAACATTGAAGCTGGAACTACTATTAAAGGCTCTTTTAATGGCACCGATGTAGCTGCACTTATTATTACCCGTGGTTCTAAGATTAATGCAATTGGAACCCCTACGGAGCCAATTGTTTTTACCTCGGCTGCGCCAAGCCCTACTTCAGGAGATTGGGGCGGAATTATTATTTGTGGAAAAGCAGGTGTTAATACAAGCTTTAACGGAAGCGCTGGTTTGTACCAGGTAGAAGGTGGTGTTGATAATGCAAATGGTGATGGCCTTGCTGGTTCTGGCGATGCGGTTGTTCCCACACCGGTTGATAATGATAATTCTGGTATTCTAAGTTATGTACGTATTGAATATGCAGGCTATGCATTTCAGCCCGATAAGGAAGTTAATAGCTTAACCATGGCTGCAGTGGGAAGTGGAACCACTATTGATCATATCCAGGTTATTTATGCAAAAGATGATGCGTACGAATGGTTTGGAGGTTCAGTGAATTGTAAGTACCTGATTGCTTATAAAACACAGGATGACGATTTTGATACCGATAATGGATATAGTGGAAAAGTTCAGTTTGGGTTGGTAATAAGAGATTCTCTAATTGCAGATATTTCAACTTCTGAAGCTTTTGAAAGCGATAATAATTCAAGCGGAACAGTAGTTACGCCAAAAACAAGTGCGGTATTTTGTAATATAACAGCTATTGGTCCACGCGCTACGTTAAATAATGTAGGTAATACCCTATTTCGTGCAGGTGCACAGATACGTAGAAACTCTTCGATATCTATTTACAATTCAATTATAATGGGCTGGCCCCAGGCAATATTGATTGATGCGAGTAGCGGCTCACCCACTGATTTAAATATAAATGACAGTACGCTTCGTATCCGCAATACTACGTTAGCAGGAAATACAGTTAATATAAAATATACTGTTAGCGCCAGTGCACCAACTGGTGCCTCTGATGCGAGCATCTTAAGCTGGTTTACCAATGCGTATTATAATAATGATATTGTTACCAATATTTCCGACGCTAAATTAATTCAGCCTTTAAATTACAATGCACCCGATCCTACGCCATTTGCTGGTAGTAACGGAAATCAGAAAATATTGACGGGTGCAAGTTTTACGGATGCTAAGTTAGCAGGACCATTCTTTACAACAGTTGCCTTTCGCGGAGCAATTGCTCCTGCCGGACCGGAAGCAACCTGGTGGAAAGGATGGACACGTTTCAATGGACTATAATCATTTATCATAAATAATTTAAACCGCTTCGAGTATTCGAGCGGTTTTTTTATTTAATTATTCGGTAACAATGATTAATACACAGGTAATAATAATAGGAGAGATTGCAGTATAGAAATTCTTTTATCGTTATTGGGTTGAAAAGCAATTTGAGCAAACCTTTTCTCATGTAACTGCAGCCGTTTGGTTTTAACCAAGACGGCTTTTTTATTATAGACAGAATGAAGTTTTCGGTACAGAATTTTTTAACCGGATAATTCAGTTTTGGATTTGTATCAGTGTTATTTTAAATCTATTCTGCCGGAATAATTTTTTGCCACGAAAACGCGAAGTATTTTTCTTGTGCTTTATATAATCTTGTAATTAATACTTGCCACGAAGGCACGAAGTATTTTAAAAACTATCCTGATTTTTTTTGTAGTTGGTTATACCCTGATTTATAGTTACCAAAATAACAGGTAACGTACTAATTTTTACTGCGGAAAAATACAGTACGCTTCTCAGCGACTTTGAATCTCTGCGGTTATCTTTTGCCACGAAAGCGCGAAGTTATTTTATTGTACTCCTTGTAATCTTGTTGTTATCAATTGCCACGAAGGCACAAAGTATTTAAAAGACTATCCCGATTTTTTTGTAGATGGTTATACCCTGATTTATAGTTACCAAAATAACAGGTAACGTACTAATTTTTACTGCGGAAAAATACAGTACACTTCTCAGCGACTTTGCGCGGTTATCTTTTGCCACGAAAACGCGAAGTATTTAAAAAACTATCCCGATTTTTTTTGTAGATGGCTGTACCCTGATTTATAGTTGCCATAATAACAGGTAACGTACTAATTTTTACTGTCGAAAGATACAGTACTCTTCTCCGCGACTTTGCGCCTCCTGCGGTCATCTTTTGCCACGAAAACGCGAAGTATTTTTCTTGTACTTTATATAATCTTGTAATTAATACTTGCCACGAGGGCATGAAGTATTTAAAAAACTATC
>JANNEK010000291.1:0-7754 GCA_031378605.1 Chitinophagaceae bacterium
GGCATTGGTTTGAAACCTTTTGCCAAAATCTATTATATTCATTCCCTGAAACATAGCTAATTTATTTAGCTATAAAATTACTAATTTATTTAGTTTAAAACAAATCCTATCTCTACTTCCCGATTTATGCGCCTAATCCTAATTATAAATTTAGCTTCAATTCCGGGCAGACAGTTGGTCAATTCGCTAACTGCACAAAACCCTATCGATTGCCTGCTATACTTGCCGACACCCTTTAAATTATTGCAAAAACAAGTACTTAATGCCAAACCAAAATAAATACAAACAATTTTTTACAATTTTATTAGTGTTATTTATTATTACGAGTTGTAATTCCAGGGACAATAAACTTAAAAAATATTACGTCAATAATCCTAAACTTCATCAGGAACTATCGGATAGTTTAATGAATTTTAGTAAGAGGTATAAAACAAAAATAACTTTAAAAAAAACTCAATTTGCAGATCAGCATATTAGGTTGGACATAAGCTTCCCTGACAGTGCAACATGGTTACCGATATTCTTTGACACATCTTATAACAGACACGACTATAATCAAAGGACAAGTGAATTCGTTGTTCCAAAAGGTCTTATTAAAAATTTTGACGAAACCATCTATTTTGGTATTGGTTCAGACAGTACTTATACTTTTTTTGCTTATGAATGGGAGAAGCCAAAAAATTGGATTGGAACCAGTGGAGATTCACAATATGGAATCCTTGTTTTAAGAGACACAGTTGAATTAATTAAAGCCGACAAAAGAATATCCAGAAATGCTTGTATAACGAGCTATGAAGTCTTTTAACCAAAATAGTACAGCACGTAACAAAGGGTTTTGTGCAATTGGGGCTTAACGTTGTAGCAATCATCAGCAGTGCACATCTCTGTTTCATATTCGGCGGACGGTATTCTACAGGGCAGTAGTATTAAACATCAACATTTAATTATAAATTTAGCTTCAATTCCGGGCAGACAGTTGGTCAATTCCCTAACTGCACAAAACCCTATCGATTTAAGAAAGCTTCGTAAATTTTATAGTTGCGGTAATTTTCGCTTAAATCCTTGAATCCTTATCTAATACCAAAGTGAGTGGTGATAAAAATCACAAAAATCCTTAAATTTGGTATATGGAAGCGTTAAAAATAGAAATACTCAACCCTAAAGCTTTAAAACTTATTAAGGGCATGCAAGACTTGAAGCTTATTAAAGTGAGTGATGTACCGGCTACAGCATTGAAAGCATATCTAAAAAAAATGAGGCTCAACGCAGCTTCTGCACCAAGTCTTGGCGAGATCACTAAAATCGTTGAAGAAGTAAGAGCAAAGCGTTATGTCAAAAAATAAGTCTCTTAAAGTCATTATTGACACCAATCTTTGGGTAAGTTTTATCATTTCAAATAAGCTTAACATCCTTGACCCATTTTTATATTCTGAAAAAATAAGAATACTTTTTAGTGAAGAGCTTATATCTGAAATTCAACAAACTATCCGCAAGCCGAAGCTCAGTAAATATTTCGGCCCGGATACTTTCAATGAAATGCTTGTAGTATTTGATCCCTATATTGACTTTGTATAAGTTAGAAAGTGTTGTTAATGTTTGCAGGGATTCCCGCGATAATTTCTTGTTATCACTTGCTAAAGACGGCAAAGCAAATTATTTAATGACAGGGGACAATGATCTTCTTGATATGCAAAAATTTGGCAAGACAAAAATCATAACAATTTCTAACTTTATTGAAAAGACAAAAAACTACCGCTAACAAACGTATCGCAATTGGGGATGAACGTTATAGCAATCATCAGCAGTGACATATCCCTGTTTCATATTCGGCGGAAGGTATTCTGCGGGGCAGTAGTATTAAACATCAACATTTAATTATAAATTTAGCCTCAGCTCCGGGCAGTTGGTAAATTCACAAACTGCACAAAGCCCTATCGATATAACTAAGCGTTCATTAATTATATAGGTAGCTGTAATGTTATGGGGCAGTGAAAACTTAAAACTTGCTATAGTGAACAATCAAAATTAACTTTGACAATAGGATGAATATATACAAACTAACTTTTCTCTCGCTTGTTTGGGCGAGTATTTTTTTTACCTCTCATGGACAAGTGAAAAAAAACTTGCCAATAAACAATACTACTAATTTCTCTGCACAATCAAAGCTTATTAAGACACAAATCTCTGGTCAGGGCGACAATGTTCAAAATAGTTTGCAGGATAGAAAGGGGAATCTTTGGTTCGTTACCACAAGTAATGGAGTTTATCGTTATAATGGAAAATCTTTTAGAAACTTTACAGCTAAGGATGGACTAAACACTAATGTTATTTCGTCGATCGCAGAAGATGAAAAGGGGAATATTTGGTTCGGGACTAACAAGGGATTAGCCCATTATAATGGAAAAACCTTTACCCATATTCCATTATCATTTACCAATGGTAATTATTTATATCCTTCTACTTCAAAGAGTAACAATAATTCATCTACAAATAATTTGGTAACAAGTATTTTAGAAGATAGAAGTGGGAAACTTTGGTTCGGTACAAATAATGGTGTTTACTGTTACAATGGGAAAGCATTTACACGTTTTTTAGATGATCAAGGTGTTAGTAATAGCAATGGACTTACTCTTGTATTAGTACAATGTATGTTAGAAGACAAACACGGAAACATTTGGTTTACTACCAAGACCGAAGGCGTTTGTTGTTATGATGGCAAATCTGTAATCAATTACAAACCTAATGATCAACTGTGGTTTCGCGGGCTTTTAGAAGACAAACACGGAAACATTTGGGTTGGAACAAGATACAAGGGAGTGTACCGCTATGATGGGAAAACCTTTACCAATATTTTACAAAACGGCAGCTTTGATTCATATACTGTGCTCTCAATCATACAGGACAAATTAGGAAATATTTGGTTTGGCACTGAAGCTGGCGATGAGTCAAAACGAGAAACCGAGGGAGGTATATGGCGTTATGATGGAAAAACATTTCAAAACCTTTCAAAGAAAATGGATTTGAGTCATCCCGCAGTTTGGAGTATTTTAGAAGATAAATCAGGCAATCTTTGGATAGGCACAAGAAATACTGGTTTGTGCCGATATGATGGGAAAACTTTTACCAGTTTTTCAGAATAAAAGAAATCGAAAACAGATACAAACGAAGGGACATGACAAACTTTAAAAACATCGTGGATAGACAAGCAATACAGCTAACCTAGGATTTTGTGCAATTGGGGATGAACGTTGTAGCAATCATCAGCAGCGCATATCCCAGCTTTAGTTTTGGCAGACGGTATTCTGCCGGGTAGTAGTTTTAAACATCAACATTAAATTATAAATTTAGCTTCAATTCCGGGTAGACAGTTGGTCAATTCGCCAACTGCACAAAGTTTATCGATTTAAGACAAGCCTCGTAAATTTTATATAGCAGCAATTCAACTTATTCCGATTTAAAATGACGTCTTAAAGCAACTTTTTTTATATTCACAGAGAATTTAAAATGAATAAATAAATAAACGTTATTCAGAATTATATGAGATTTCTAATTATAATAGTCATTACATTTTTTACAAATTTCAGCCTCGGACAAATATCGGAACCGTTCGACAAATACTATATTTTAATTAATGCGGGCAATGATTTTTATGACTCGGCAAGATATCAAGACGCGTTTGGTTCATTCTCTAAAGCTTTCAGGTTAGTCAAAAACCCGTTTGCGAAAGATCTTAATCGTGGTGTAAATATTTGCATTCAGCTTGAAAAATTTGACGTTGCGAAGTCTTATTTAAGAAAAGCAGCTACCTATGGCTTTATCCCTAACGATTCAGTTATTATGAAAATTCAGAAAACAGATACCTCGATTTTAACAAGTCTAAATATAATAACAGAAGATTACTTTAAAAAAAGGAATACCCTTTATTTACAGCTTGTCGACAGTCTTTATTTAATAGATCAAAAGACCAGAAATAATTTAAGCCCCTCTTTAAATCAAATAAATACTGACTCGACTAATACATTATCTCTTATTAATGCTTCCATGAGATATGGCTTTCCAAGTGAATACACAGTTGGAATAGACGGTGCATGGAAAGCATTCGTTATATTTTTGCATGCTGACTTTGACTTTAAAAATGCTCTTCTAGGGCAAATTCTTCTTAATGCCGTAAAGTCAGGACAATTTAAGCCAATCGACTATGCCCAAGTGATAGATCGTAGGTGCAATTTCAGCGGAAGACCATTTATATATTATCAAATTCCATTTGGCTACGACGAATTGACCGCACAACAAAAAGATACCGTAAATCGCAACAGAGCTTTGATAGGTTTGAGAATAGTCGAAAAAGTTATCGAGTATAAATTTTCGACAAATGGAATATTAACAACACGTCAAAAAGAATAACTGCTGCTAACAAGAGGTTTTGTGCAATTGGGGCAGACGAACATAATCTCAGCCCTATAACTTTATTTAAATTTAGCCTGGGCTGAACGGCTATTATTCAACATTTAGTTCTAAATTCAATTTTGTATCTTTAATCGGCTTTTGTACCGGCTGGACAATAACTATTTCCCTAACTGCTACAAAGCCCAGAACGTTTAAGAAAGCTTCGGTAATTATATAGTTGTACGCAATCCATAAACAAAATCCCATTCCCCTTCAAGTGACAGGATATTCAATGCAAAGTCATCACTATAGCCCACACCAAAGCAAGCACATTTGCAAGGCACACAAACCCAACCCGCACAAAAGTCAACTTTACAAGAATGCTGCAATTGCCAACGTACGGCAAACAGTCTTTCAATACAAGGAAAACAAAAAAAACACCCAATCCTACCCACCACCCCAACAACTCTATAAGTATACAGTTATGAAATAATCACTCGTTTTGCAGACAAATATTGCCTGTATGCATAACAATTACTTTGAGTCTGATTAAATGAGGGACGTTTGATCACTTTTTAATTGGTAATTTCAAACCATGAAGAAGTCATTTGTTGTTTTTATACATATTGGTTTTTGGATGTGCTATTTCATACTAATAGTAATCATGTTGGGTGTTTATTATAGAAGCAGTCCAATGCTAATTAATCAGGAATCTCGAATTATGAATGCTTTAATAAGTCTTTTCTTTTTTGCTTTTATTCCTTCACTGATTTCATATTTTTCCTTTTATTTTCTATTGTTTCCTAAATACCTTAAACAGAAGAAGTTTTTTTTATCAATAATTTATGGCATTCTAATTTCAGCAGGTGCAGCACTGATAAGCTTTATACTGTTGCGGTATTTAATCGAATCGGGACATATTACTGACATGGACCAAGGCGGTAAAAACGGCAGGTCTACCGCTGTTAGAACAATCATTGTCATGACCTTTATTGCCATGATATGCGGTATAGTGGCATTAGTTATAAACGGATTTATCACCTGGTTTAATGAAATTAAATTGAAAGAGGTTTTAAAAGAAAAAAACCATGAAATGGAAATGGAGTTAATCAAATTACAACTTGATCCACATCTTCTATTCAATACCATAAATAATATTGATGCGTTAATTTTAAAAGACGCGGTTGCAGCGTCAGATTATTTGAACAAATTATCGGACATAATGCGTTTCATTCTTTATGAAACTAAGGCAGAGAAAATTCCCCTTGCTAAAGAAATTGAATATATAGATAAGTACATAGCACTACAAAAAATTAGAACAGCCAATGAAAACTATGTACATCTCTCCGTAAAAGGTATTATTGGCAGTAAATCTATTGCCCCAATGGTTTTTATTCCATTTATTGAAAATGCCTTTAAGCATACCAACAACAAGAAACTCGAAAATGCAATTATGGTAAATGTCTTTATAAATGATGAAACCATACAATTGGTTTGTGAGAATAAATTCGATTCAAAGCTAAAGGTTGAACATACTAACGGCGGCTTAGGAAATGATCTTATCGAAAAACGGCTGAAGCTTCTTTATCCGGAAAATTATACTTTAGAAGTACATAAAACAAACGAACTGTACAGCATAAACTTAACTATTCCCAATGGATAAATATACTTGTATCATTATTGAAGATGAACCTCTTGCCCTTGCAAAAACAAAAGACTTTGTGAATAAAGTTCCTTTCCTGAATTTAATTGCAACATTCGATAATGCCCTTACTGGGCTCAGTTATTTAAATAACAACAAAGTAGATATACTTTTTTTGGATATAAATATGGATGAACTAACCGGAATTGAATTATTGGAAAGTTCAAATATAAATAGCCAGGTCATCATTACTACAGCCTACCATGAATATGCATTAAAGGGGTACGAGTTGCAGATAACAGACTATTTATTAAAACCATTTACATTCAACCGTTTCTTACAGGCTGTAAATAAAGCTCAGGAGAATTTATCGCAACGTACTGCTGACAAACAAGTGGATTTCATTTTCGTAAAAACCGAAAACCGGCTCGAAAAAATAATGATCAACGAAATCCTTTACATTGAGGGAATGAGAGATTACCTGCGCATTCATTGTGTGAATAAAAAAATTATGACTTTGCAAAGTTTTACTGAGCTTGAGCAATGGTTACCTGCCCATCTGATATTCAGGGTACACAAGTCATACATGGTTGCAATCAATAAAATAGAATCTATCGAGCGCAGCAGGATTAAAATTGCTGATCAAATGATTCCTGTATCAGAAACTTACAAAGAGGCTTTCCTTCAACTCATTAACAGCAGGGCATAAACCTGCGAAAATTTGGAAGATTAAAATCACCTGTTGGCAGACATACTTCCTCGCTTTGCATAGCTGAATTGCAGGCCCACACTCAGTCATATACTTTTGCTTTAATTAATCAAACAAAAAAATTAAAACAAAAAATTATGAAAAAGAAGTTACAAACAGGAATTATAATCAGTATGATTATCCTAAGTGCAAATGCATTTGGTCAAACCAAAGGAACGGAAATAAGAAAAGATAACGAGGTTAAGAAAACTGCGAAAACCTATCTTGACCTGATGGTAAATGTGGTGAGCACAAACCTCAATTACGGTGGATCTAACAGCGACTTGTCTGATTACAAAAAATCAAATAATGGCTTACAGGCCGGGGCTTCGTTTCAGGCAGGAATCACTCACTCCTTTTCACTTGTTTCTGAATTATATTTTATGCGGAAGGGCGGCAAATTAAAAGCAGATAATCCATTAACCAACAGCGAAGCAACACTTCATTTAAATACATTGGAATTACCGGTGCTGGCCCGTTTTCATTTTGGTAAATTTTATGTGAATGCCGGACCTTCCATCGCTTATACACTTAGTGGTGACTGGAAAATTGATGGCAAGGTTACTAAACTATCATTTAACAATTCTACCGAAGGTTATAAGCGTTTTGATGCCGGTATCCAGGCAGGAGGAGGCTTTGAGTTTCCATTTAAACAAAGGAGGGTAGCGTTGGACATCAGATACAATTATGGATTAACTAATATTTCTTACAACAAAGAAATGTATAACCGTGCTGTAATGATCAGTGTACATTTTTCAAAACCATGGAAGACAAATCCACTTGCGAAACATAAAAATTAATAAATCTTAAATATTCAGATGTACATGCCATTGCTGGCCTTCAATCTTAATAAAAGAAATGATGAAAAACAGCGTGCAAATAATACTTATCAAACTATGCCTAATCTTCCTTTACTCAATTAAAATACCAAGTGTGTTTAAAGATACTGCCAAAGCAAAAGTTGAAATGGTTTTAATG
>JANNEK010000359.1:0-10528 GCA_031378605.1 Chitinophagaceae bacterium
CAAACAACAACAATGATGTATATGCGGTAACGGTGAGGAGCGTTTCTACAACCTCTGCAGTAATAAATATTTTAAGGGTAGATGTGGCTGCCGGCTGGGGGCAAAACTTGCAATTAGACTGGCAGGCATGGACACAATAATGGATTAATAGAAAAATCGCAAATCATTTTATTAAAACTGCCAATGGTGTTATTGGCTTATATAACTCACTTTTATTTCGACATAAAAAATTAAAAAACATGAAAAAGCAATTTTACCTTTTGGGTTTATTATTATTCCCCTTTTTTATAGAGGCACAGAACGTGGGTATTGGTACTACTACTCCATCAGCAAGATTGCAGATAAATCACCGGAGCTTTACAACCGTAGGTTTACAGTTGCTTGACTCTTTTGCTTCCCGTGCAGGATCAATAAGATTCAGTACCATTAATAATCCGGTTGGTATGACCATTTCCAGCTTTTATGAATCCAACTTTAATAAAGGACATTATCTTGATATTAATTCAGATACAGCCTTTGTTGCCACGTTCAGAGGGGATGGAAACGTTGGTTTAGGAGTTGAATCACCCCTCTATCGATTAGACATAAACGGAGATATTAATACCAATGGTTTACTAAGATTGAATGGAAATGCCGGTACTACTGGCCAGGTACTTACTTCAAATGGAGGATCCGTAGATCCAACCTGGGCAAATGCAGCTTACGGTAATAATACAAGGTTTGCCTTTTATGGAAGTAGTGGCTCCTTTGGTAATAGTACGTTAAACTTATTCACAGTTTATAATACAAATGTTTCAGATATTACAAAAGATGTAAATTTTTTTACAGTAAACAGATCTGGCTTATATCATATAGAAGGAAACATATTTTCGCAAGTAGATTTTACGCCTTCTGTCGCAACCATACCGGATTGGTCTTTGCGTTTAGAAATATCGGGGAGTCCAAGTAGTTCCCATTACCTGATTGATAATGAGATGCGCCGCGATGATGCAATACCATCATCTTATCAATCCTATCTTTTGTCCGGGGCATTTTCTACAGAAGTATACATGATTGCTGGAACAACAATTAGTTTTATACCACATGTTACTGCCTCATTAACCAATCTTTCTTTTTTTGGTTGTCGTGTCAATATTAGAGGGCATCTCATTAATGAATAGACTAAACTAAACTTATATAATTTTTTTTAGCATCAATAAAGTTTTCGTTTTATTATCCAAGTTCTTCTGAAAGCTAAATACAAGCGAATTTACTTGACAAATAAAAAAGCAATGAAACCAACTATATATCCTTCGCCTGGAATTTTATTTTTACCTACCAGTACCGATATTGAACTGATACAAATTAACAACCTGATTAGGATAGAAGCTATCAGTAATTACAGTAAACTATTTTTTAATTCTCCTGGCGGGATTGCTAAAACATTAGTAGTTGCTAAAGTATTAAAATGGTTTGATGCGTTAGTTGCCGATAAAAGTTTTATAAGAATCCACCGCTCTCATCTGATAAATTTATCCTGTATAAGCCGTTTCAATAATATCAGTCATACCAAAATCATTTTACAAAACCAGGAACAAATAAATATCTCACGGAGAAAAAGAATCGATATTATAAAAAGACTGACGATGCCAACGGCGGCATAAATAATCTGCCATTAATTAAAACAATTTATGTTTTGTACCATTTTAAAAAAACTAAGAATATGAAAAAGCAACTTTATCTTTTTGGGTTATTATTAGTGCCCTTTTTTATTCATGCGCAGAATGTGGGCATAGGTACTACCACACCTGACCCCTGTGCAATACTCGATCTAAAAAGTACTACACAAGGCCTTTTACTTCCTGCTATGTCATCCAGTAACAGAACCGCCATTGCATCGCCTGCAAATGGGTTAATGGTTTATGATTTTACAACTAAAAGTATTTGGATGAAAGGTACTTCAGGCTGGGACCAGATGGTTACTAAGTTTAATAATGCATGGCAGGAAAGCGGTAACGATGTTTACCATAGTGTAGGTAATGTTGGCATTGGTACAGAATTTCCTGCATACCGATTACAGGTTAATGAGAGTACTTCTGCCAATAGTTATATGAACATAACGAATACGAATACCGGAAGTAGTGGAACAGATGGTCTGTTAATGGGGCTTACAGGGAATGCTGCCACGCTCACAAATCTTGAAAATGGCAGCCTTCAGTTCGGTACAAATAATCTTACCCGGGTTATGATTGATGCAACAGGAAATGTAGGTATTGGCTTACTTACACCTATTGAAAAACTTGATGTTTCTGGGAATATTAAATTAACTGGCGAAGTAAATCGTACAGCAACAAGTAATGCCAACCTGGTACCTATTGCCTGGGGTAATATAAACCCAACTGGAACTATAAACATAAACTCAAGCACAAACAATTTTACGGTTACCAGAACTTCAATAGGTACATATAGTATTGTTATTTCCGGAGAAACTTATCATTTTGCTAGTTACTCTACAATCGTTACCCCTGTTGCGTCTACACCAAGGTTAGCTACTACAGGCAGCGGTGGAGGCGAGTTGAGAATAGATATATACAATTTAACAGGTACTAATGAGGATAGTAATTTTAGTTTTATTGTTTACAAAAAATAATCGAATCAATGTGTAGTTGAACTGCATAGTTCACTTTTATTTCTAACAAGAAAATTAAACAATATGAAAAAGCAATTTTACCTTTTTGGTTTATTAATAGTTCCTTTTTTTGTAGATGCGCAGAACGTGGGCATTGGCACTACCACACCTTCTGCCAGGTTACAAATAAATCATCGGAGCTTTACAACCGTAGGTTTACAGTTGCTTGACTCTTCTGCTTCCAGTGCAGGGTCAATAAGATTCAGCACCATTAATAATCCGGTTGGTATGACCATTTCCAGCTTCTATGAATCCTCCTTTAATAAAGGACACTATCTTGATATTAATTCAGATACCGCCTTTGTTGCTACGTTTAGGGGTAATGGAAATGTTGGTTTAGGAGTTGAGTCACCACTCTATCGATTAGATATAAATGGAGATATTAATACGAACGGTTTACTAAGAATAAATGGAAATGCCGGTACTACCGGTCAGGTGCTTACTTCTAACGGTAGTACTGCCGATCCCACCTGGGTAACTCCGGGTCTTAGCCATTATGTAGGAGAACTTTTTGGTGGTGGCGTTATTGTGGCTCTTTGGAAAATAGCCGGAGCAGAGCATGGTTTGATTGTATCATTAACTAATCTGAATTTAGGAATGACGTGGAGTAATATAGTATCACCAGCGGGTGCAACAAGTTCTATGGATGGCCAAGGAAATACCGCTGTAATAGTTGCTCAACCAGGGCATCTCTACAGTGCGGCACAATTATGTCTTGATTATTCATTTCTTGGCTTTACCGACTGGTACCTCCCATCAGCATGGGAATTAAGACAATGCTTTAACTCTGCATTTGTAGTAAATACAATTGCAGCTTTAGATAATAGTTTAAAGTTAGATTTGGTCTATTGGAGTTCAACTGAAAATATCCCTCCATTTTCCTTTTCAATATTTGTACAAAGCTTTATTAATACTGACGTGCTTGTCAGTAAAACTTCAATCCGAGCCGTTCGTGCAGTTAGAAAATTTTAAATATTATTTGGTGATTGTCTGTTACCTCTCAGTTTTATGAACCTAAGAAAAATAATTTCAGCCTTACCTAACTTATATAAAATAAAACAATGAACTCTATCATATCTCCTTCGCCCGGCATTTTATTATTACCTACCAGTACAGGCATTGAATTGATTCAAATCAGCAGCCTGATCAGGATAGAAGCTATCAGTAATTACAGTAAACTATTTTTTAATTCTCCTGGCGGGATTGTTAAAACATTAGTAGTTGCCAAAGTATTAAAATGGTTCGAACAGGTGTTGGCCGATAAAGGATTTGCCCGTATACATCGTTCTCATCTTATTAATGTTTCTCACATCGAAGGATTCAACAATCACCATCACCTGAAAGTTGTTTTACAAAATCACGAGCAGATCGATATTTCAAGAAGAAAAAGAAGCTGTGTTTTAAAAAGATTAGCACAGTCTATGGCTGCATAAACAATCATCTCCCATTATTTTTTACATTATTGTTTTATTGACGCGCAAATTTTTCAAATTGTTTTTTTAATTCCTGCCTGCATTTTCTACACGGATAAAATGAAAGGCACTACAAAAAAATAGAGTTGTTCCTCCAACCTCACCTTTTTTTTGTGCAGATGGATATGCACCAATTTGTTCTTATCATAACATTCGTGTCATGTTAAGTTTATTGTGGCGTAAATGATTCTCCTCGAATAACCTTTAGATGAAAAACGATCGCTTGAATTTGGGAACGTACAAGCTCTATTCATGTTTCTTTGTGAAAAAACGTTGTGTATTCTTACTGAAATGACTTTGTGACTCTTTGTGTTAAAAAAATTATACTTCATGTTCCGGACAGGCCAAGCGCTATTTTAACACAACGAGCGCAAAGAATACATAAAGGGGCTACGTTCTAATAGTATTCTCAGCTCCTAAATTAACTATTCAACAGAAAATCTTTAAGAGCCATACAAAAAACACTCTACTACATCAATATGTAGTTGTTGGTTCGTCAACTTAAAATAGTTTTAATACTTGAACGCAGAAATATAAAAATATTAAAAATGAAAAATTGTTGCTTCTTTCTAATCATCTTCTTTTTTTTGGCTTGCTCTAACCCAGCAGATAACTCGAAACAATCTGATAAGGATAGTAGTAGTGTTACAGATAAAAAAAAGGAAGAGTCGGTACCTGGAGAAAATAGTTGCGATAATAATCTTCTTTTCAGAAAAGGAGTGGAAATTCAAACAACTACTAATAATATACAAGGGAATGTTACGATGAAGTCTGTATCGCGAATTACAAAAGTATATGAGGAAGGAGGAATGACTGTTTCCGAATGCGAAATGAAAACCGCAGCCGAAAATGGCGGCAATGAAAAGGTAACTACAGCCCGATATAAATGCGATGGCAAACATTTTTATATGGATCTCGCTTCTTTTTTGTCGGATACTAAACAAAATACTCGTGTAGAAACAACCGGTTTGCAATTTCCATTCAATGTTAGGGTGGGGGAAACCCTGCCGGATGCTTCGAACTCAATTGTGATGAACCGGGGAGGAAAGGAAATGAAATTAACCAGCCATATCAAAGAACGTAAAGTTGAAGCGAAGGAATCTGTAACTACCTCGGCCGGAACTTTTGAATGTTATAGAATTTCCTCCATTATAGAAACAGATACGGATATACCAGGTATGGATGATAAAAGTAAAGAGGTGATGAAAGAAGTAAAGAAAAAGATGGGTACCAATAAAATGATTTTTTGGTACGCGCCAGGTATTACCATTATTAAAATGGAATTTTTTATGGGAGATAAACTGGTAACAAGAAGCGAAGTAACTGGGATTAAAAAATAAAACTGTTCAACTTAAACCAATCATATAAAAATTAAAAAAATGAAAAAGAGTCAATTGACGTTTACTGCTATCATCTTGACGGGATGTCTATTTACCACTATTAGCCATGTTATTGCTCAACCTTTTCCCACCATCCCGATAAAACTACAGAAAACGATAAAACAAAATAAGCTGCCCGAAGGGATAACAGCCCCGGTTGCTTTGAGTAGAAGCGATATTGAATTGGTAGCCGAGTCAATTAATTTTTCAGTCGTTCGGGTGATCGATCAATACAGTGCCAGAGTAAAAATTGAAGGCGTTGTTCATAATATTGGAAGGGTAAAATTTACTTCGCGACCAGGACAGCAAACGGTTCTTTTGTATGAGCGTAATGGTGGCGAAGCGCGACTCGTTGCTTCTCAGTCATTTCAAAATGTAGCAGTTAATGCCACAGTGAAAGTTTCGTTTATGCGTAATTGGGATAAATCGTCACCGGCAGAAGGAGAGTTTCCTCCCAATTATATTTTGATTATTGGATTCGACCCGGATATCTATATTGATGGTAACGATAACAACGATGATTATAATACAACAAATAATAAGTTGACAAAATCAAGTGCTGAGATTAATAGAATTGTTTTTAAAGGATGAGTATGCTGATTTTTTTGTAAGATGTTTTAGTTCTATATGAGAAATAAAAATGATTTTTTGTGACAATGCTAGTTCTTATTTAGAAAGCGTATCTAAAACTAATAAACAAAGATGTTCTATTTACTGAAAGTACGAAGTTGTCATGGTATCATTCTTCCAGGAAAGAAGTTTTATTCTTGCTCTTTTCGAAATAAAGTTTCAATCATTCACTAAAATCTTTTAAAATGAAAAAATATATTCTTCTAGCCGTAATAGGCGGAATCGCTTTCCTGCCGCTAAATGCACAGGACCCTTCAAAAACTAAACTCGATCCCAAAACGTTAAAACAGGATGACTACAAAACCAAGGGAGTAATCAAAGATATTTCAAGAGTTGCGCCAGTAGCTGATGTCAGAACAAGAAGTGCTTGCTGTCCGTTAAACCCTTATATCCTTACTCCATGCGCTCAAAGTTTGATTCAATCTTTTAAAAACTTAATAACAGGAACAGGTGTGCGAAATTGCCACCCAACCTTAAATTTTCCGTCTGTTAGTTTTGCAATGCCAGAAAATTGTTTTGCCGGGTTAACTACCTCGGCCAGCATGGTAACCTATAGCAGTTTTTACATTCCTAAAACTTCCGAGTTTCGGGTGATATGGGGAGGCAACCCTGCTAATTTTTCATATTATGGAGTCTGCCCACCGGATCCGATTATTTATCTTCATCCCGGTGGTACAACCGAAAACCACGTATTTGGTGCATTACTAATAAGGCAAGGTGATTATAGGGCATTTAAAGGAGCCAGAACCTACGCGGCAATGTCTCCGATTAGTGTACCTATTTCAGATATTCAGGAAATCGTATCTGCGTATATGGAAGAAACTGGTGGCTATGCAAGTACCAGTGAAACTTCATCGTATAATATTATCCAATCTTCAAGTGGCATTGTTGTAAAAATTCGTTTAAGAGGCGGCGGTATTGAATATTGCTATATCATTAATAACTATAATGGCGCTGGTACGCTTAACTGGAAAGAAAATAACCCGGCTTGTGCGAAATAGCAAAACTGATGGGAATAATTATTCACTTATAATATTTCAACATGAAGCGAAAGGTAGTTTATAGTATAGTATTGCTGCATTTTACATTTAGTTTATATGCGCAAATTCCTCCACCGACTATTGGTAAAAAAGGGATTACAAAATTACCAGCATTTAATGTGGAATTGCTTCCCGATCTTATTGTTCGATTGTCGGGAATAACGGCTTCGCCCGATCATAGGAAGGATCGTTTTGAAGTAAGAACTAATTTTATTCGCTTATCCATTACTGCTACGATCACAAATAGTGGGGATAGGAATTCTGGAAGAGGAGAAACCAGACATGGGGTTCAATTAAGAGCTTATGTAATTCCAAATCCATCCGACAGGCGCCTAACAAGAATACCTTCTGTACCACCCATAGGAGATTTTCGCGAAATTACCAGTGTAGATGGAATATGGCATGTTCTGCCTGGTTCAAATGTTTACATTAGTAATATCGGACCAGGTGCCTCTCAAATAATAACTTGTATTTATGAAATTGATGAAGGCACGCTTAGAGTAATCGGAACAAATTTCTATTTAATAATTGTGGCCGACTATTATGATTCTGTTGCAGAAAAGAATGAAAACAATAATGTTTCAGTTCAGGTTGCAGTGCGCCTTTTTTAGAATCAGGAAATTTAATCAGTAAAGAAGAATAATGAGTTTAATTATTAATACAATTAATCTATGAAAAGAAAAATAATTATTGCTTGTACTATCTGCCTTATATTAACTTCGAGTGCAGTAACGGCACAAGATACCCGCCGAAGAGATACTGTTTGGGGTGCATGGCCAAATCAACCTTATTATAATAGTATTTTGCAAGCCCCTGTAACGAGTGGTGAAACACAACCTATTAATATTATTCCAGATCAGGGCCCTTTTTGCTTCGATAAAAAGATTACTGTAAAATCTACTGTTCGCAGCACAGTAATAGAGCAATGTCTTTATTTAGATACTAAGGGTGGACTGGTTGCTTTTCTTAAAGCAGCAGGATCTACCAGTAATAACAGGTGCGCAATAATACCGGATGACGAGAACTTTTCCTTTTCCATAATCGGCTTAAAAGGGAATACCTATCAATACAGTAACCAAAAAAAGAATGGTGTAATGCAACACTGGGTGAGTACCGGCAACACACAAACCTATGTCAACCAAGGTAATTCCAACACGGGTACTTATAACCTGCATAATAAACAAATAGAACAACGTTATTATAATGGAAAAATAAAAGCAACTGCTTATAAATTTGATAGCCCAAACAGTCCGCTTCTTTTTCTTTTTGGTAAAACGTATCCACCAACATTAACTGTAACTACCAATAAATATATTGGAGGTTTTGGTATCGGGTATCAATATACTGATAGAGGATTGTATATTATTATGGAAACAAAATCTAATGGTTATGCCTGTGAGATTACTTCAATTGAGGATGTGAATACTTGTTTTGATCCTTCAGCCTTTAAGCTAAAGGAAGATGATTTTGTGCGAAAGCAACGAGAGCGATTTCTACAGGAGAAGGAAAAATTGGACAGAGACGAGTCTCTCATTCGGGCTAACAATCCATGTGCCGCACATGAAAGAAATATCATTGTATTTAAAAAGGCTCAATTAAGAATTAGTGAGCAAAATCTTCAGACAATGTCTCAGGGAAATTTAATCCAAAACCAACAAGCGCAAATGGCAACGTTAAACTTAATGAACCCTTTATTTATGGTACAAGGCGATATACTATATACGCTGAGTAATATTTGTTTTACTGAAGTAGCAATCCGGGAGCGACCCTCAGAAAATGGGAACGCTGAAAAGTTGAGTTGCCTGCAAATTTATTTAAGGCGGCTATATGCAGCCGAAACACAAATGAGTGAATTGGATGCAGCACATTCAACGGACCCGCCCAGGGCTTATTTAGAAAAATCGAGACTATACAGAGAACTGATACTTAGTTCATGCAATTGAGGTTCTATAAACCCTTTATTGGCATTTATCATTAGTAAGTTTTATCAACTCTTTAAAATAATCAGGGGCTTTTAATAACCGGCTTCCATACCAACTAAAAAACTCACCATCTACTAATAAAATTTTTGTATCGGGAAAATAAGGTTGCAGTTCATCAATATGTTTTTGTTTGAAAGGGTAGGGCTCGGAGGATAGTAGAATGAGTTGAGGGTTTTTCGCTTGTAGTTGAGAGATAGTGATCTCCGGATAGCGCATTAAATCACCAAATGCATTGGTGAGTCCGCAGTATTGCAGCATATTACTAATAAAAGTATCGCCGCCTGCAGTCATATAGGGGTTTTTCCAAATGAGGTAACATGTCGAGACGGGAGCCACTAGCCGGGAGTTAGGAGTTGGTAGTTGAGAGTCTGGAGTTGGTAGTGGGGAGTCAGGAGTTGTTAGTCGGGAGTCTGGAGTCAATTGATCGTTTATAATAGTTGGATCTTTTTTCTTGCTTCTTGTATCTTTTAATTCGATAAATCCTTTTTCAATAATCTTAATAATTTTTTCTGCTTTATCCGAAGTTGATGTAATACTCCCTATTTCGCCAATCATTACCTGTGCATCTTCCAGCGTATTCACATCGCTTACCCAGACCGGGTATTGTTTGGCTAATGCTTCTATCTGTTCTTTTATGTTTTCTTCTTTGTTGGCAATGATAAGATCGGGTGCTAATGCATGAATTTTTTCGAAGTGAATATCTTTTGTTCCGCCAATCCGGGTTTTTGAACGAAACCATTCTGCAGGATGTATACAAAATTTAGTAATGCCCACCACTTCGTTACTTAAACCAAGATCAAATAATAATTCGGTTTGAGAAGGAACAAGCGAAATAATTCGCTGAGGCTTTTTTGAAATAGAAATCACGCGGCCAAGTTGGTCGGTAAAAAGCGGCATCTTAATTTTTGCTCAAATTAAATAAGAAGAGGGGAAAGAGAAAATGAAAAGTCCGACTGCACCCCCTGCTAAACGTTTTATGATTTAGCAGGAGGGTATTGGAGTTAAGCAGACGGTTTTTGACTTAAAGGATTTTGGACAAAATGGTTTTTAGGATACTGGAACTTTTGAATGGTTAATCTAAGGATACGTTCAACGGTTTTTCAAGGACATCTGGACCTGCATTTACCCGCAGGAGGGTGGACATTGGACGGTTTGCTGGAAATTGGATTTTAAACTGGTTGACTATTCTAAAAGATACTGGATTAAAGAAAAAAAGAAGTTGACTGATACTGGATTTTTTTTGGTTTTGGATAGTAGGAATTTCTTGGTTTTTACACTGGATATTTGGACAACGATTGATTTGCTATCAATCAACTTCTGATGCGAAGATATATCCACACCCAATTGTTAACAAGAG
>JANNEK010000365.1:0-13384 GCA_031378605.1 Chitinophagaceae bacterium
GTTATTTCTCCGGTTATTTCTCCGAGGTAATGCAAGCAACTACGGATATCCAACGCCAGCAAATCAGCGGGTATCTTATTTTCTAGTCCATTTTTAATTTCCGATAAAGATGCTGCTACTTTCTGTAGGGCATGAAAATGACGTGCATTGGTTACAATAGTATCTTCTTTTTTAAAACTATCTTTCAATACGGTTCCCACTAAACGCTCTTTTAATACATCAATGTTTTTTCCATCCCGGGCGACGACGTAAACCAAATTGGATATAGATTCAAATTTCTTTCGGGCAACGGCTTCCCCGATTTTATCAATTTTATTAGCTACCACTAAAAGCTGGTTTGCTTTTTTTTGAATGGTTTTTAGAAGAGCCGTTAAACTTTCTGTTGTTTCTTCCGATACATCAAAAAGATACAGTACCACATCAGCCTGCTGTATTTTTTCCAGGCTTTTTTCTATTCCAAAATTTTCAATAATATCGCTTGTATGTTCACGTATGCCAGCAGTATCAATTAAACGAAATAGGATTCCATCAATATTAATAATTTCTTCAATAGTATCGCGTGTGGTACCTGCAATCTCACTAACGATGGCCCTGTTTTCATTTAATAAATTATTGAGCAAGGTAGACTTGCCAGCATTAGGTTTTCCAACAATAGCAATAGTTACTCCATTCTTAATAACATTTCCCAACTGAAAAGAATGAATCAATTGATGAGTAGAAATTGTTAACTGGTTAACCAATTCATAAAAAGCTACGCGATCGGCAAACTCCACATCTTCCTGCGAAAAATCCAGTTCCAGTTCAATTAATGCAGAAAATCGGATCATCTTATCACGTAATTCTTTTAACTGAACTGAAAATCCTCCGCGTATTGCGTGGAGGGCTGCATGCTGAGATGCTTCAGTATTGCTGGCAATAAGATCGGCAACGGCTTCGGCTTGAGTAAGATCCATCTTTCCATTCAAAAAGGCACGTTGCGTAAATTCTCCGGGCTTTGCGAGTCTTGCCCCACGGCTAATGCATGCCGTTATAATCTGTTGCAAAACAAAAGGCGACCCATGGGCCGATATCTCTGCTACATCTTCTCCGGTGTAGGAACGGGGAGAACGGTACACAGAGACAACTGATTCATCTAAAATGGTATTATTGTCTTTTATTATTCCAACATGCAGGGTATGCGTTTGTTGTTGAGAAATTTTTTTAACGGCAAACAATTCATCCATGATCGCAAATGTATTTTTACCGCTTAGTCGTATAACGCCAATGGCCCCCACTCCGGGAGCCGTTGCTAAGGCAACTATTGTATCATCCCAACCACTTAGTTTACCTAACATGTTTAAAAGATATATTAATCCTTAGAATCTGTATAAAATTCATATCTCTAATAATATAAGCCGCAGATTCGCAGATTAAAAAACCTTAATTAGGATAACTTATCTGTACTACATCTGCGAATCTGCAGCTATACAAAAAATATAAAATCATTTTTAGACAGCCGCTTAAAGATCATCCGCATGCAAAAATAAAAATCCCTCCGCTTACGGAGGGACTTTTTACATTCAGCAACGATCGTTATTAACCTTCGGTTTCAAGTTTGAAAACGATGGGTTGTTTTTTATATGATTTTACCTGGCGACCGTTTTGCACGGCAGGTGTCCATTTACCACTTTTCTTAATTACGCGTACTGCTTCATCCCGTAATTCCTGCGAACCACTTACAGCTTCCACATCACTCACATTACCTTCTTTGTCAACAATAAACTGAACAACAATAGTACCTTGTATTTCATTGTCTACTGCGTCTTGTGGATATTTCAAACTTTTATTTAAATACCTGGCCCATGCTGAATTACCACCCGGATATTCAGATTCGATTTCCACCTTAGTAAAAGTTTTATCGTAATCTTCTTCATCTTTTTTAGGCGCTTCTACTACACCTTTGCCATCATCTACAGGCGGTGCAACAATTCCCTCGTCTTTAATACCTTCCTGATTAACATTACCAATCTTAGTATCTTCTAATTTTTCCACTTCAGGAGGCTTTTCATCTTCCTTTACTTCGTCATCTTTTACAATTTTTGGAGGCGTAAACTTAGCCATTTCCACTTTTGGAGGATCTGGTGGTTTTGGTGGAGGAATTGGTGGCGGTTCATTCTTTTTCTCTTCCTGTTTAAGATCCTCTAATTGAACGTCATTTACAACGGCATCCTTCTTTGCATTTTTAGAGATAACATCTGAAAGGAAATATCCGCCGATAAGAAGGAGGCAGAAAGCCGCCATGGCCAACAATGCAGTTCGAAGCCGCTTATTGTAGGTTTTTCGCAGATCATAAGCTCCATATTCTTTATTCCGGCCATCAAAAATAATGTCCAGTATATCAGCGCTTAGTATTTTACTTACGTCTAACATGATGATTGTTTTTATTTAGATGCTATCAGCACCTGTTTCCATAACAATGTTTCCTATTATTTTCGAGATTACTTACTACCTTCTGTTGCTTTTATAAGTCCGACTTCCACTTCACTAATTTCAACCATTGCATATCGCTTTACGTCGTTAATTGCCATTTCATCTAATGCATCTACAGCATTTTTATAGGTAGATTCATTGTCTGGCTTAATAACAACCACAAAATCTTTTGGATCGGTTGATTTCTTCTTATTCAAAATTATATCCCGGACGTCTTTAAAATTTGAGGTTTTAAAATTCGAAGCATCTGGCAACAATTCACCTTCATAATAATAAACGACATCGTTTTTTCCCAGCAATATGGTTAAAGCACCTGAGGCTTTAATCTTATTTTGCTCTTCTGGTTTATCCGTATCTTTTGGTAAAAACAACCGCATGGCTGTAGGTTGGCTCATAGTGGTTGTAAACACAAAGAACGTGATTAGCAGGAATCCGAGATCAACCATGGGGGTAAGATCAACCCGCGTAGAAAGCTTTTTGGCTTTTTTGACGCCCGGGCCTTTTTTATGTCCCCCACCTGAGGTATCCATTTCTGCCATAGTATCTTTTTTTAATTTTTAATAATTCAAATTCTTTTATTCAGTTTTCTTTGGTCCAGCTTTCATTTCTTCCAGGTTTCTCTTGTATAATTCTGAACCCTCCGGAACGCCTTCCGGATTAGTAATCATCTGAAACTTAAATTGCTCATTCTTTTTAAACGCTGCAATTACGCTTTTAAAGGAGGGATATTTTGAATTATTATCTCCTTTTACCAATAAGTTCATTTTATCGCCGGAGTAAGCAACCAGTGCAGCATTTAACCAATCATTTAATTGATTATCGGCACTATCCAATACGGGTATACCGGGAATGGTCAGGGTCTTTATCTCATCTTCTGTTTTAGAGAAATAGGATTTAAGACTGCCAAATGGTACTCCTACAAAAGAACTTTCTTTGGCAAATGCTTTCTTTTCTTCCTCGGTAAACTGGATATTTTTTGATTTGGCGATTACATCAAGTGCTTCCAGTTTTTTAGCCCGGTCAGACATAGAAAAATAGACTTTCCCATCTTTATCAATAGTAATTAATACCACATCCTTCTCAGGGGCAGCTTTCGAAGAAACGGAATTAGGAGTAGCCACCGTTAAAGCTTCAGGTGGTTTAAATTTAGTAGCAAGGATAAAGAACGACAATAACAGGAAAGCCACATCACACATGGCCGTCATGTCAATAGACGTACTCTTCCTTGGCATTTTTACTCTTGGCATAACAAATTCATTTAATTGTTTTCACTTTTAGATTCCAAAAACTAATGTTTCCACAAATTATTTATACAGGGAAGCAAAGCTTTGTGTTAAAGTAAATCCACTTTCATCAATACCATAGGTAATTGAATCAATTTTTGTAGTAAATATGTTATAAAAAATAATGGCAAATGCCGATGTGCCAATTCCAAGCGCTGTATTATAAAGAGCCTCAGAGATACCTTGTGATAATTGTTCAGCAGCAGCACCACCCCCACCACCAGAACCAAGGGCACTGAAGGCTGTAATCATACCCAGCACCGTTCCCAACAATCCAAGCAGGGTAGCTACAGAAGCGATGGTAGAAAGAAATACCAGGTTCTTTTCAAGCATCGGCAATTCCAACGAAGTGGCTTCTTCTACTTCTTTCTGAATAGAAATCAATTTCTGATCTGTTGATAGTTCGGTAGAAGTAATTGATTCCTTATATTTACGTAAACCAGCTTTCATTACATTTCCAACAGAACCCTGTTGTTTATCGCATTCACTAAGTGCTGCATCTACGTTTTTATTAGCCAGGTGATATTGAACCTTTCTGATAAATTCAGCATTGTTTCCTTTTCCGGTAGCTCTCCCGATACTGAGAAAACGCTCGATTACAAACGTAAGCATGGTAAGGAAAGTACCAATCAATATTGGAACTATTATTCCACCCTCATACATAGCGCCCAAACCAATTGGACCTTTATGCTTTGGCCAGAAACCACCTGAGGCATCGGGTGCTTTAAAATTTGAATCGCTACCCAAAATAAATCGCCAAATCACATAACCTGTAATAATACATACTACAGGGGCAATCCATGAAATTGCATTACTTTTCTTTTTAGGTTGAACAGAGGTACCACTCTTAGAAGCAGTTGCAGTTGGTTTTGTCTCAGCCATGATTGTTTGTTTTTAGTGTTTGAGAATGTTAAGTACGTTTGAAAAAATTAATCGTTCGCAATTCTACTGAAAAAAAAATTTACAACATCGAAATAACGGATATTATTTTAAAAGAGATTCACAAGATAAGGAAATTCATAAAAAAGCATGCGCTAAAAATAAGGGAAATGGCTGAAATATGAACTCTCTTTTATAGACATCATTATATACTAACAATTGTCTGTATAGCTCTTTTTACCATTGGTGTATTCGTTTCAAAATAAGTGAACTGCTTTTCCTTATCTTCAACCCTAAATTTTTTACGCATGTTTAAACCCCGCTACTTTTTTAAATTTCTTCTATTAATAACCATTATTACATTGAGCAGTAGGATGGCGAACTCACAAAGGCCAGCTCAACCTCCCACTGGTAATGGAACAACGGGAGGCCCCGCAGTTCCTCCTGCTGCGGCACCAAAACCCGGCCCAAAACCTTATAAAGACGTTATTACCGATAAGGCGCAAACACGCAAAGGGTTGTTTTGGGTTCATAAAGTAGAGGATAAATGGTTTTTTGAAATGGGCGATTCTCTTTTAGGTCGAGATTTGCTTATTGTAAACCGCATTTCAAAAGCTCCTATTGATACACGTGCTGGTTTTTTTGGTTTTGCCGGTGATGATATCAGTGAAAATGTTATTCGTTTTGAAAAAGGACCCAATAATAAAATCTTCCTGCGAAATATATCTTTCTCTGTTTATGCAAAGGACTCAACAAAGCCGATGTATAAAACGGTTCAAAATTCCAACATTCAACCAATTGCAGCCGCATTTGATATTAAGGCCTTTTCGAAAGATAGTACGGGTTCTGTAATTGATTTAACCGATTATATTAGCGGTGATAATGAAATCCTGTTTTTTGCTCCTTTCTTCAAGACCTTTTTACGTATCGGCGGATTGCAGGCAGATAAGTCTTATATCTTAGATATAAAGTCTTATCCTATCAATACCGAAATCAAAACAGTAAAGACTTATGGAAAGAGTGCACCCCCATCTCTTGTACCGGGATTTCCCCCTGCAGGCCCTACCGGTAATGCAACTTTTGAATTAAATAGTTCAATTGTGTTGCTACCTAAAATACCTATGCGCCCTCGATTTTATGATGATCGGGTAGCTTATTTTACTACTGAATACACTGATTTTGATGCAGACCCTCAGGGAGTGAAAGATATTAGTATTATTACCCGCTGGAAATTGGAACCAAAGGAAGAGGATATGGAGAAATTTAAACGGGGTGAATTGGTAGAACCAAAAAAACAAATTGTTTATTATATTGATCCCGCTACTCCCGAAAAATGGGTGCCTTTTCTTATTCAGGGAGTGAATGACTGGCAAAAAGCTTTTGAAAAAGCAGGATTTAAAAACGCTATTGCAGGTAAAAGAGCACCAACAAAAGCAGAAGACAGTACATGGACACTTGAAGATGCACGTTATTCGGCCATTGTATACAAGCCTTCCGATATTCCTAATGCAAGCGGCCCGCATGTAGGCGATCCACGTAGCGGAGAAATTCTGGAATCGCATATTAATTGGTATCATAATGTTATGCGGCTACTACGCAATTGGTATTTGATTCAAGCCTCGCCCAGCGATCCAAATGCGCGTAAAGCACATTTTGATGATGCATTGATGGGGCAATTGATTCGTTTTGTTTCTTCACATGAAGTAGGTCATACACTTGGATTGCCGCACAACATGGGCTCTTCTTCTTCTGTTCCGGTAGAAAAATTACGTGATAAAGCCTGGGTAGAGGCAAACGGACACACCCCCTCTATTATGGATTATGCGCGTTTTAATTATGTAGCTCAACCGGAAGATAATATTTCCCCTGTTGGCCTGTATCCGCGTATTGGAGACTATGATTTATGGTCCATTGAATGGGGATACAAACCTATTCCTGATAAAACAGAAGCACAGGAAAAAGAAATATTAAACGAATGGGTAAAAACTCGTTTTGGAAATAACAGACTTCGATTTTTACAACAGGATGGAATGGACCCACGTGCCCAAACAGAGAGCCTGGGAGATAATAATATGAAGGCAGGGGAATATGGAATCAAAAATTTAAAATGGATCATTCCTAAACTACAGGGATGGATAAACGAAAAAGGAGAAAACTACGAAACACTTACTGAAATTTATAATGAAGTAATTGGACAGTTTTCACGTTACAACGGGCATGTACTTACTAATATTGGTGGTATTTATACCGATTATAAAACTACTGAACAGGATGGCGGTGTATATTCAGTTGTACCGAAAGTACAACAGAAAGAAGCAATGGCTTTTTTACAAAAACAATTATTTGAAACACCCACCTGGTTATTGGATAAAAGTATTTTGGAAAGAGTTACCTCTCCTACAAGCGACCGAGTGAGTCAGTTGCAGGATCAATTTCTTGGTGGTTTGTTTAATACGGCGCGCTTACAGCGCCTGGTATCTTCGGCAAACCGTGATGCCAATGCATATCAACTGGATGAATTTATGCAGGATCTTAAAAAAGGTATCTGGAGTGAATTGGCTGCGCGCAGACCCATTGATAACTACCGTCGCAATCTTCAAAAATCTTTTGTTGAAAGATTAGGTACTATTGTTTCTCCTCCTGCCACACCATCAATAGGTGGAGGTATTACCATAAACTTTGGTCCGGCAATTGATCCAAAGAAATCTGATATACTATCTGTTTCTAAAGGAACCTTACGTGCATTAAAAGCGGAAATAGTTGCAGCGATTCCACTTTATACAGATCGGATGAGCAAGATGCATTTGCAGGATCTGAATGAACGTATTGAAAAGATATTGAATCCAAAATAATTGATCTTACTCGGTTTATCAAAGACCCTTCGTACATGGAGGGTCTTTTTTTATTCGGTTCATTCAGTATTTGAGAGGCAGTTTTCAGCAGTTTCTTTTCCTAAAACCTATAAGAAACGCGCATCGCTAGTAGGGTTGGATTTACATTAACCCCAGTCGTATTTGAGAAAGATCCTAATAATCTTGAAGAAACAGATAAATCAAAGTGTTTTGCAATAATTATTCCGGAAACTGCATTTACTGAAAACCATGCATTCTGGTAAACAAGAATATTCTCTTCAGTTATATCATGGCCATTAGCTTCGTCCTTCCAGTTGAACGTATTCTTTTTGTAATTGGAAATATTAGCTAACAACTCTATTCCACCATATATTTTCGAGGCTGGTTGATTCCAAAAATTGTACAAAATGGCCATCGACGGTTTCAGGTTACCGATTTGAAGCGTGTAGGTTTCGTTTTGAATAATGGTTGGCCGAATAGGACGATCGTAGGTAGTTTTATAATTGAGATAATAATATTCCAATTGCGCCCGAACCACAAAAGCACCGCGGTTACGTTTTGATACAAGGTCGACACCCGCAAAAAAAAGAGGCGAAGCAGAAAAGTCAAAATTGTGATCGGCCAGTTTAGTATTGCCCGATATCTTTAGTTTTGAAAGCATCACACCAGTGCCTGCAAAAAATATAGGCTTGTTTTTAATTTTCGGTTTTGGAGTGGTGTTAGTTACGAGATAAAAAAATGAGCTTAGATCATTTTCCTTGTACTTCAACTTCTCCAATTTATCGTTAACTATCTCATTATTCTTTGCTTCCGGAAAATATACTAACAGTTGATTTCGAAAGATATTCTTCTCATCCATTGCATTGCCGCCGACCAACTCAACCCTGTAAATTAGCTCGGTAAATTTACCATCACTTTCCTTAACATAAAAATGGTCTTTAAAATCTCGGAATAAGTACAATGCAATTTTTTCGCTCCAAAATAATTCTCTCAGAAAAACAATATCGTCCTGAACAATTACAGGGGGTATAACGGTGAGACCCTGCAGCTTTACGGGACGCATATCCTTTTTAATACTTGCCACAACAAACCGCTCTTTCCCTGTAATCTCAAAAGAAGACAAGTCAAATACCGTATAGGAAGAATCGACCAACTGCAAATCAGTTTTAAATCTAATTTTTGACGGGTTGATCGTCCACTCACGGTAATCAATATATCCAATTATAAGTTTTCCAGATTTTTTGGTAATAGTACCTGGAAGGAAATTATTTTGGGTAAATGCCAAAATACCTGTTGCCAATAGCAGAAATAACAAAAAAATCTTTTTCACTGATTAATCGATTTGGTAATAGATCTAATTAGGGGAAATAAGCTGATACAAAATAAGAAATTAACGGTGTTGCATCAACTCTTAAAAACAAAACTTCATACAAGGATAAATATGATACCGAGAAAGTTATCTGACGTCAACAAATTTATTCATACCTCAATGCTTCAATAGGGTTTAACCTGGACGCCTTGATTGCCGGATACAAACCCGCAAGTAATCCGGTTGCTGAACAAATAATAATTCCTGCAACGATCCAACCCCAGGGAACGATAAAGCTTGTTGATAATAAAAGACCTACTACATTTCCTAAAACGATTCCAAGAAAAATACCAATCGCGGCCCCCAATAAACTTATAATAATCGCTTCGTTTAAAAATTGATTACGGACGCTTGCCTTCTTACCACCAATCGCTTTAATCAATCCTATTTCTTTGGTACGTTCTGTTACTGAAACCAACATGATATTCATTAATCCAACGGCGGCGCCTAACAAGGTAATAATGCCAATTACAATTGCAGCAACGGTGATCAGGCTTAAATTTCTCAATAACAATTCTACAAAACTGTCGCTTTTGTCAATGGCGAAATTATCGTCTTCTATAGTAGACAGTTTACGAATCGGACGAAAAGTTCCTGATGCCTGACCAATGGCACCATCCATCATTTTAAGATCATTCACTTTTATTTGAATGGAAAAGGAGGCATTTGGATTGGAATTAAAATAGCGACGAACATTATTATAGGAAGTAATCACCGTATTATCCCAACTCATTCCCAGTGTTGATCCTTTTGGCTTCAAGGTTCCTATTACCCGGAAAGGAATATTATTAATCATAATAACTTTTTCGAGCGGCAATTCAAGATTTTCTCCAAAAAATTTAGTAACAATATCCTTACCAATGATACAAACATTACGACCACTTTCTACATCCAATACAGTAAGATTACGGCCAAATGCCAGCGTAAATCCATTCTGATCTACAAAATTTTCATCACTTCCGATTACCCGCACGGTTGGGTTGGATCTCTTGCTCTCAAACGAAACAATTCCATCGCGAACACCAAACATATTTAAACAAACATGTGCAGGAAAATCATAATTCTGCTTAAATGTTTCAGCCTGAATTAAGGTGATGGGCTTACCCATATTGGATTTCTTTTCCTTTCTCTGTCCTTTTTTTTCCTTTTTAATATCATCATTACCCCCACCGAAAAATCGAGGTTCTCTATATCGAATGGTGAACCCATTGGCCCCCATCGAAGAAAAACTCTCCGTAAATTTTTGCTTGATTGCCTCGATTGCTGTATTAATGCCTACCAATGCCATTATACCAAAGGCAATAATTGCCACTGTTAACGCTGTTCTGAGTTTATTACCCCGAACAGTACGAACCGCTAAAGTAAAAGTATCGCCGTATGCCATTGTATTGCTAAGATAAGTAATCTGGTTCTTAGCCAGACCCGGAGATTTTATGAATGGTAAGTTATCGAATGCAGAGGTACTTAGTAAATAGGATTGTACAAATTATCCAGCAATAATTTAGGGAACAAACCAAGAATGAGCAGTGCCAATGCCAGAAGCAGGAGCGTAACCTTAAATACAGGAGTAGTTGCTATCGCGAGTTCACCATCACCTTCTTTAAAATACATCGCCTGTATAACACGAAAATAATAGTATACACTAATTGCAGCACAGCATATAGCAAGGATAACCAACCACAACACCTTACCATTCGCTATAGTTGCCGACAACATATAAAATTTACCCAAAAAGCCGGCAGTAGCCGGGATACCGGCAAGAGAAAAAAGAAAAATGGTATTTGCCAAAGCGAGTATAGGTTCGCGTTTTCCTAAGCCATTAAAGCCCTCAAACGTATAATCCTTCATTTTTAATAATACGGCAAAAACACCTATCGTAGCAAGGCTGTAGGCGGTAGCATAAAAGATTAAACCTTCTTTAGCCCTTCCATTTAATGCAACAAGAGCAAGCATCATAAAACCTGCCTGGGCAATACTTGAATAAGCAAGCATCCGTTTTACACTTTGTTGAAAAACAGCCGTGATATTCCCAATTAGTAATGTAGCGGCGGTAATTATTGCAACTGGTAATTGCCATTGAAATTGCATATCGCCAAAACTACCTTCAAACAATCGTAAAAAAGCAATAAAGGCAGTGGCTTTAACAATAGTAGCCATGAAGGAAGTGAATACCGTGGGAGCTCCATCGTACACATCTGGAGTCCAAAAATGAAAGGGGGCTGCCGAAACTTTAAAAGCCATTGAAAAAAGCAGCAATAACAAGCCAGCACTAAGCATGGGCGTTAGTACAGTACTTCCTAAAGCGATTTCTTCCATAACAAAACTACCTTTAGCTCCATAAATCAGCGCAATTCCCATCAGCATTAAGCCAGTAGAAAAAGCACCCATTAAAAAATATTTTAAAGAAGCTTCATTACTTTTAAGGTTTCGTTTATCACTTCCTGTTAAAATATATAATGGTATAGAAATGATTTCTATGCCAAGGAATAACATTAAAAGTGTATTAAAAGAAGAAGCAATACTAACCCCACAGAGTATAAAAAAGAGAAGTGCAAAATATTCGGCAACATGCAGTCCTACCTGTTCAATATCCCTGCCCGATAAAACAAAATAAATTAAGGTACAGGAAAAGGCAATGGAATTAAAAAGCAGCCCAAAACTCTCAAAAGAAAGCATCCTCTTTACATCAATATCAAATAATCTCACGCCACGCATTTCAAGTAAATTAAGGAGCAATAAAATAACCAGGCCCGCAATGGCAGTATAACGTACCCATTTATTGTTCTTGACAAACAAACCAGTGAACATCATCACTACTCCCCATATGGCCGAAAATACTATTGCATTCATAAATTCCTTATAAAACTCATTTAATTTGGATGTTTTGTACTCATTCGGCTTAGCAAAGCATCAACCGTAGACTGTGTTAATTCGAGCATTGGTGCAGGATATACTCCAAATACTATGATAAGCACAACCACTGTTGCCAGTATCAATTTTTCATTCCATTTAATATCAGTAGCCTCGTTCGTTAGCGCATTTGTTTTACCATAAAATACTTTTTGAATCATGTTTAAGGTATAGATCGCGGACAAAATAATACTGACTCCGGCGACGGCCGCATAAATATAATTAAACTTCGATACGTTAGAAGTAAACACGCCGGTAAACATAAGAAACTCGCCAATAAATGCATTCGTTAATGGCAATGCAATATTTGCAAGCGCAATTACTACAAATAAAATAGTTAATACCGGTGCTTTTTGAGCAAGCCCTCCCAATTCTGAAATTTTTCTTGTATTAAAGCGCCGTTCAATAATTTCTACCACTATCCATAAGCCGATAATATTAATTCCATGACTGAACATTTGAATCATCACTCCCTGCAAACCAGCATCAGTAGCCGAAAAAATACTAAGGCACATTAAACCAATATGGGCAATCGAAGAATAGGCAATTAACCGCTTTAGATCGTCTTGCTGAATAGCCAGTATGGACGCATAGATCATTCCAAACATACAAAGAAAGGCGGCGGCATCGCCCCAACTCCAGAAGCCGATTGGCAATACTGGCGCGAGCCATCGAAGCACTCCAAACACACCCATTTTTACCATCACTCCACTTAATACCATTGTAGTAGCAGTTGGCGATTGTTCATAGGTATCTGGCTGCCAGGTATGAAAAGGAAACAAAGGCATTTTGATTGCGAAGGCTATAAAGAATGCCCAGAACAACCAGCTTTGCTCAATACCCGAAAGCTGAAGGTTATAAAACGAATTGATAGAAAACGACTGATCTGGTGTACGATAATAAATATAAATGAGGCCTACCAGCATTAACAGAGATCCAATAAAAGTATAAATGAAAAATTTAAACGTGACGGCTATGCGACGTTCGCCGCCCCAGGTAGAACATAGAAAATAAGCAGGTATAAGCGCCAGTTCCCAGAAAAAATAAAATAACAAACCATCCATCGCCAGGAAAACACCCATTAACCCAGCTTGTGCCAATAGCATGAGAGCATAAAAACTTCCTCCTCCTTTGTAAGATGCACCATAAGTAGCTGCGAAGATTAAAGGAAAAACAAGCGCGGTGAGTAAACAGAGCAATTGACCCATTCCATCTAATGATACATGAAAGCGACTTCCCAACTCGGGCAGCCATTCAACATCTGTTTGAAGATAGACCGCATCGTTAAATAAAGTTAATCCCAATAAAGAAATAACCAGCACAGCGAGCGTAGCAACTAATGACCAACGTTTGGCCATACTGTCGCTTTTTATAAAAAAAGTTAACAGACCGCTAAGCAATGGAACCACAATTAGTAATACAGGTATCATAATAAATTAACTCGGCCCAAAGGCTTTTAAATTATATAGAATCGACTGGTATATCTACTCTTGCCTTGCGACTACCATCGGCGCAGGTGGGCTTAACTGCCGTGTTCGGAATGAGAACGGGTGGACCCCCACCGCCAAACCACCAACACATAATTTTCAAACTGATTTTATGGACTTCGAAAGAGGGGGTGG
>JANNEK010000373.1:0-34368 GCA_031378605.1 Chitinophagaceae bacterium
GTGGTGGCGGTGGTGGTGGTTTATTTAGTTTATTGCCATTGTTGTTAAGTCTTTTTCGGGGCAAAAAAATTATTTTTCTTTTGGTAATTGTTGTGGCTGGCTATTTTTTATTGAATAAATCGGGATGTAATCTGAGTCAAATTGCAGGGTTGGCAACCGGTGGACTTCTTGATAAAAATGAATATGGGAAGGCAAGTATTTATGAATCACTGGCCGATGATAACACCAAAAACCCATTACCTGAAAGCGCCAACCTGCAACGATTTGCGCCATCGGTTGGCAACCAGGGAAAGCAAGGTAGTTGTGTTGCCTGGAGCAGCGCTTATGCGGCTCGATCAATATTAGAATCATCAAGAACAGGACAATCGGGAGAGAATGTAAAATTCAGCCCGGCTTTTTTATACAATCAAATTGGATTGGATGGTTGTCAGGGATCTTATGTGTTGCGTGCCATGGAATTTATGACTAAGCAAGGATCGGTTCCTTATAATGATTTTGAATATACCGATCAGAATTGTAGTCGCATGCCTGATCGATCTCTTATAAGCAAAGCGGGTGACTTTAAGATGCGCGGATTTAATCGTTTATCCCCCGGCGATCGAAATGACCAGATTGATATCCGTGCTATAAAAGAAAATCTTTCGCAAGGAGCACCTGTGGTTATAGGAATGATGGTTGGGCAAAGCTTCATGCAGGGAATGATTGGTCAGGATGTTTGGAACCCTGAAGCAGGAGATGAACAGCAGGTTGGATTTGGTGGACATGCAATGTGTGTGGTAGGTTATGATGATAAAAAATATGGTGGATCTTTTTTAATTATGAATAGTTGGGGACCCGAATGGGGAAACAATGGATTTGCCTGGGTTCGCTACTCGCATTTCAATTTTTATGTAAGGGAAGCCTATGGTTTAGAGCCAATGCAAAAAGTAGGTGCGGCAGCTAACCAGCCCTTTGCCGCCGAAATTGGATTAATGCAGGTGATTTATGATGGTAAGAAAACTGTATCAAAAGGATATATTCCACTTCGTTCCGCTGGTAATAATTTATTTGAAACGATTGCTCCTATTGCTAAAGGCGTTCGGTTTAAAATGGAAGTAAAAAATTCTACGGAGTGTTATACCTATGTTTTTGGAAAAGAAACAGACGGTACCAGCTATACGCTTTTCCCGTATCCACAGAAAGAAGATCCAACAAAAACAAAGTATTCTCCTTTTTGCGGAATAACAGGGTATCGGTTATTCCCCAAAGATAAAAGTATGACGGCTGATAGTATTGGAACGAGGGATATGATTGCTGTTGTAATTAGTAAACAGCCGCTCGACTGGTATACACTCAATCAGCAAATCAGTAAAAATCCGCAGCAGGATTATGGCCAGCGCTTAAACGCTGCACTGGGTTCGAACCTTATCAATAATGTTCGCTTCCAAAATAGCAGTAAAGGCTTTATGCAGTTTAGTGCCGAAGGAGATGCTAATAAAGTGGTAGCTTGTATTGTAGAAATTGATAAAAAATAAAGCATGAAATATTTCCTTGTTTGTTGTTTTTTCTCAGGTAGTTTATTTACTGCCGTTGCGCAGGATATGAAGAAATTCAATCTTTACAAACCCGATGAGGATGCATCCGTAGCGTTGAGCAACGTTATTAAAGAAGCAAAAGCAAGTGGTAAACATGTAATGATTCAAATTGGAGGAAATTGGTGCGTTTGGTGCGCACGTTTTTATGATTTTGTAAATAATGACAAGCAATTGGATTCCTCCATTAAAGCAGGATATGTTGTTTACCATCTCAATTATAGCAAAGAAAATATGAATAAGGAGTTGCTGGCTAAATTCGGGTATCCGCAGCGCTTTGGATTTCCAGTTTTTATAATTCTGGATGGAGAAGGCAGGAGAATACATACTCAGAACTCTTCTTACTTAGAGCAAGACAAAAGTTATAGTAAAGAAAAGATATTGGAGTTTTTCGAAAGCTGGAATCCTAAAGCATTGGATCCGATTCAATATAAGAATTACTGACTATGAGTGACTCTTTCAATGAATTTAGTAAGTTAGTAAAACATCCGGTTAAGTTCCGGATGTTTCTATTTTATAAACTTCCTGCAGCTTTTTTTTCCGGAGTTCGCATTCGTGCAATTGTTGAAGGCAAATGTACTACCAGCGTTCCTTATAAATGGCTAACCCAAAACCCTTTTAAATCTACCTATTTTGCAAGCCTTGCTATGGCCGCTGAATTAAGTACAGGAGCTTTGGGGCTAGCGTATATCTACAAACGAAAACCGTCGGTTTCGATGTTAGTGGTTAATATGGAGGCAACTTATTTTAAGAAAGCAATTGGCAGAACCTATTTTACTTGTGAGGCAGGGCAACAGATTCGTGAAGCAATTGAGGCTGCTATTGCGACCGGAGATGGAAAGTTAATTGCTGCAAAAACAATTGGAGCCAATGAAGCGGGCGAAATAGTTGCAGAGTTTTTATTTACCTGGTCATTTAAGGCGAAGCAAACTAAAACTTAATTAAAATTACGATTTAGGAAAAATATAAAAAATTATGAAAATTGCATTTCATGGTGCAGCACGCACAGTAACCGGGTCAAAACATTTATTATCATTAGCAAACGGAAAAAAATTTTTACTCGATTGCGGTATGTTTCAGGGTATGGGAAAAGATACCGAAACGCTTAACAGAAACTGGGGGTTTGAACCATCCGAAGTATCCCATCTCATTTTATCACATGCGCATATTGATCATAGTGGGCTTATCCCCAAATTAGTGAAAGATGGTTTTCGGGGTAAAATTTTTTGTACACCTGCGACCAAGGATCTTGCCTCCATTTTACTGGAAGATTCGGCAGAAATTCAGGAAGACGATGTTAAATATGAAAACAAACGGCGTGCCGCAGATGGGGTACCCTACTTAAAACCTTTATATACAATAGAAGATGCAAAGGCGGCACTAAGCCATCTGCAATCGGTACAATATGGTCAATGGGTAAAGGTAGATGATGACCTGGAATTGTTGTTCACCGATGCGGGTCATATTATTGGAAGCGCGGCCGTTCATGTAAAGGTGAAAGAGAATGGAAAAACTACGGGAATTACCTTTAGCGGAGATGTTGGCCGCTATCGGGATGTTATTCTTAAATCACCAGATATTTTTCCGCAGGCAGATTATATTCTTCTTGAATCTACTTATGGAAATAGTCTTCACGATGATAACACCACCACACCCGATCAATTGCTTGGTTGGATTGAAAAAACATGTTTGAAAAAAAAGGGCAAACTGATAATGCCTGCATTTAGCGTGGGACGTACCCAGGAATTGTTGTTTGCGTTAAATCAATTGGAACAGGAACGAAGGCTACCACCACTGGATTATTTTGTAGATAGCCCTTTAAGTGTTGAAGCAACAGAGGTGGTAAAACGCTTCCCCGAATATTTTAATAAGAGTATACAAAAGGTAATGCAAACAGATAATGATCCTTTTGCATTTAAGGGATTAAAATATGTAAAAACAGTTGATCAATCTAAATTGCTCAATTTTAGAAATGAGCCTTGCGTAATTATTTCAGCAAGCGGAATGGCAGATGCCGGAAGAGTAAAACATCATATCAGTAACAATATAGAAAATAGCAGGAATACCATTTTGCTTACGGGTTACTGTGAACCAAGATCATTGGGTGGGCGCTTAATGAATGGCGTTAAAGAAGTAAAAATTTATGGAGTGTTGCACGAAGTGCATGCAGAAATTGCAGCTATTCGAAGTATGAGTGCTCACGGAGACTATGAAGATTTGTGCCAATTTCTTGCATGCCAGGATCCAAAGCAAGTAAAAACGCTATTTCTTGTTCACGGCGAGTATGAAGTGCAACAACAATTTCAGCAGCGGTTGTATAAAAAAGGATTTGCCAATATCACTATACCCGAAATGCATTTCGAAACAGGATTAGCTTGAGCAAATACAAATGTTAATAATTAATAAAATGGTTCATGTCCATGGCTCAATAACCTGTGTTTTAGTTGACAGCCTAAGGCCCAATATTTTTTTGCATTTCCTTCACTTAACTTTTGCATCTCTTTAGTAAGCCTTTTACATTATTTACCGTTTATAAGTTAGATACGCAGTAATAAACTTAAAACAGTGAAATATGAAAAAGACAACAGTTAACCCCAGGTCTTTAGTTGCCATCGGGTTATTCTTTTTAATGTCCTGTTCTACCACCACACATATAGAAAAAGACCGGTCCACAGATTTTACCCGGTTTAAAACGTTTTCATGGATGGATCAGGAATCAGGAAAGAACCGGATTAATGATTTGGCTGAACAAAATATAAAAATGGCTTTGCGCGAAGAATTGAAAAAAGAAGGATGGCAGGAAGTGAAAACTAACTCGGATGTATTGATTGGGTATGATATGTTGGTTGAAAAAACAGTCAAAGAAAAAAATAACCCTGTCTATTCACAACCCTATTCAAGATTATATTACAATCCTTATACGCGCCGGTATGGAACTTTGTATTATCCTTCGCAGTTTGTAGGATACGACCGGGAGGCCTATAAAACAAAAGAAGGTACCATTACAGTTTCAATCATTGATGTTAAAACAGATAAAATGGTTTGGCAGGGGTGGACAACTAACGAGGTAGGAAACACGAATTTAACCCGCAAAGAAATACAAAACGGGGTTCGTTCGATCTTCCGAAAATTTGATGTAGCAAAAAATTAGGACGGATAAACAGGTTGAAAAAACAACGCGTTACAAAGGAGCAGGAAGAGATTTCTGCTCCTTTTATTATTTAACAAAGAAAAAGCCCCACTGTAAAGCAGAGCTTAAAATTAATCTTTTCGGGTCGTCGTCTTTGGGTAATTTTTTGTCGATAGGCACAGATTTTTTTAACGGCATTTCAAACAAAACATTGGATGGGATGGAAGTTTTCAACGGATTGGATGGTGGTTTTTCTCGAGGAAATTTAATCGGCTTTTTTCAATGGATTGGATAGTGTGTGTTGGCGGTTTCAAGGGATTTGGAAAGGGTAACTCAACTGACTTTTCGTGGATATTGGATACTTTTAAAGGGCTCAACAACTATGAAACGATCTTGGTTTTTGTATAGTATCAGATTCGATTTTCAAAGGATTAGCAGGATGACAGTACAAAGATTGCTTTTGTTTTTTGCAGGTCATAAATTTTTCGGAGTTTGACCGATTGTCTTCGATTTTTGGCCAAAATGTTTCGATAATTGGAACCTTCCGGTTGCTTCTAGCATGGTCCCCACTAGTTATCAGGGGCTTATTTTAAAAAAGTAAAACCGGGCTTTTGGCCCGGTCCTAAATTATTGAAATCCTGAAGATGCATTATGAGTTTAAACGGTCTACTCATGTTTTAGGGTACGGATCTCAATGTGTTGGTCATTTCCAGTTTTTACCGTCGCTATATTTAGTTTATAAGATATTAGATAGTATGTTGTTTTTAGAATAAGGATATAGATTCTTTGCAATACAAAGATGCATCGCATAAAAGCGAAGAAGAAGTTTATTAGATTATTGGAGGGAATTTTCCGTTGAATGGACAGAAATTCCGGTTAATGGAATTAGATAATATTGAGCCTTTTCAATACATCCTGTTTATGTGCTTTACTTACAGGTATTTCTATCCCATTAATAAAAAGATCATTCTCCCTTATATTCCCGATTTTGGTAAGGTTAATGATATAGGAGCGATGCACTTTCATGAAGCAATTTTTATTTACTTTTTCTTCAAGTGCTTTAATGGTATTGTGTGTAATATATTTTTTATCGGAGGTAACAAATTTTACATAATCACCCATACTCTCTATATATAAAATATCCTCGTTATTCAATCGTACAAGTTTACCATCACTTTTAATAAAAATGTGATTGTCTTCTGCAGTTATAGTGCTATCATTTTCTTCTTTAACGGCGGCTTTTTGTAAGGCTTCCAAAAATCGTTGATAGGTAAAAGGTTTTTTAAGAAAATCTATAACGTGATATTCATATGCATTGTAGGCATACTCTACTTTAGATGTAGTTAGAATTACCTTAGGCGAATACGAAAGCTGATCGAGTAAGTCGAAACCAGTAGCGCCGGGCATCTCCACATCTAAAAAAAGAAGTTCAACCGAGGTAGCATTTAAAAAATGTAATGCATCTGCTACATTGGTAAAATGTTCCTTTACCTCCAGCATACCACTTTTTTCGCAACACTTTCGGGTGTATTCTGCAGCAACCTGCAAATCTTCTACAATAACGCAACTCATACTCATATAAACCTATGAATTAAATGCTTTAAGTTTTGCCAGTTCTGTTTCTATCAACTCCACACTATCCTCCAAACGGGTACATAATAAAGTATATTGTGATGCTAGTTCATTCGTGTTTCCGGCTTTTTCACAACTACCTTCAAATTGCAGGCACAATTCCTGTGTTTGGGGTAATCCAACAAATCCAAATGATGGTTTTATCTTATGAACTGTTTTTTGTACCACGGGTAAATTTCCAATTGCATAAGCATCTTTTAAAATGGCAATATCAGGTTTTAATTGTTTTAAGGTGATCGAAAATATTTCCTCTATATAGGGAAAATCGTCCTCGTATAAACTTATTAATAAATCATTATCAAACTTATCATTGAAAATGAAGGCGTTATGTTTAGGGGGCTGATTCACAGAAAATAGTTGTAGTTGTTTTTGCGTTATAGAGTTTAGTATAAAGCCTTACCTGCGAATTGGCAAGAAGTTTTTACTATCCAATAACTCTATGAAAGGCAAATTATTTTATTTTGTATGGGCTATTTACAGGGATATTGTTTATTCCGGTTTGAATGATGCCCTTATCAATAAGGACCAACGGAAAAAAATAATACGCTTCAACCAGTTTGTGGTTTTAGCACTTTTAATTAATTTCTTTTCTGTTGTAATATATTTCTACAATAAACTTTACATAAGCGCCCTTATAAATATCACCTCAGCGTATATTTTTTTAGTTGCATTTTATTATAATTCTAAAGGAAAACTGGAGGTTGGCAGAATTCTCTCCATCATAAATGTAAACCTCTACCTGATAATAATTTGTTATGTGGAAGGTCTCCAGGCAGGAGAATACCTATTGTTCTTTCCCTATTTCCTGGTTCTAACATTTGTAGTTAGCATTCGCAGAAGTTATAAGGAATTGATTGTTGTGTATTCAATTACTATTTATTCTCTCATACTCGCAATGATTATTAGCCCGGCAACCAATAATATCGAAATAATTACCGCCGCTCATTATACACGGTTGTTTAATAGTAACCTTGCTGTTTCTTTCTTACTAACTACTATTTTTTCTTATGCAATTTTGAGAGTTAATAAAGACAATGAAGTAGCTATCCTCCAGGAAAAGAAATTTGGTGATACCATTTACAATACTTCACTGGACGGTGTTTTTATTATGTTTATGCATTCTAATATTGTAGCCAGTTGTAACCAACGGGCATTAGATTTATTTGAAGCAACCGAACACCGCGAAATTGAAGGCACCCATATTGAAAAATGGTTTGATGAAGAACATATCAAGCAATTTAATTCAATTGAACAGGCAGTTAATGGAATCAGGCAAAACTGGCAGGGAGAATTGAGTTTTACAACAAAAGCGGGAAAAACATTTCCGGCCTATGTAAGTGTTACCTCTTTTCATTATAAAGAATCAAAGTATATTAAAATTAGTATTCTTGATATATCGAATGTGAAGATGACGGAGTTTGAATTGATGAAATCTAAAGAGAAGGCAGAATCTGCAGCAAAAGTAAAAACAAGGTTTTTATCGAATATGAGTCATGAGTTAAGAACGCCACTCAACGGAATTATCGGAGCCTCCAATTTATTATTACAGGAAGAATATTTGCCCAGCCAGGTTCAACATCTTGATATCCTCAAGTATTCATCCGAGCACATGATGGTGCTGATAAATGACATTCTTGACTATAATAAAATTGAAGCAGGTAAATTGGAATTGGAAGCTGCACCCGTAAATATTAAAGAGTTTGTACAACGCGTAGCTACTCAATTTGCCGGCCAAATAACCACTAAGGAATTAAAATTTGTTACAGATATAGACGAATGGCTTAACCTGGAACTGATGACCGATGAAACAAGACTAAACCAGGTTTTAAGTAATCTATTGTCGAATTCAATAAAGTTTACTCATAAAGGTAGTATAACCCTGGCTGTTAGAAAAATTGTTGCATCAAGTACTACCGCTACTATTCAATTTATAGTAAGAGATACCGGTATTGGTATTCCGGCGAATAAATACAAAGAAATATTCGACAGTTTTACGCAGGCCGACATTAATACCACCCGTAAATACGGAGGCACGGGACTGGGCCTGTCAATTACTAAAAAATTAGTGAATAAGTTTAACAGCGAATTAAAACTGGAGAGTGAAGAAGGAAAAGGCAGCACGTTTCATTTTACGGTGGAACTACCAATTAATGCAAACAGAAAACTTTATATTAATGAAGGAAAGGCTCTGCAACTCTCTACGCTGGATGGAGTACATATTTTACTGGCAGAAGATAACCCGGTAAATATGGCCGTGGCAAAACGATTTTTACAAAAATGGGGTATTTCGGTTACTGAAGCTGTTAATGGACGTGAAGCAGTGGAAAAATTTAAACCAGGCTTTTTTGATTTGTTATTGATCGACCTGGAAATGCCTGAAATGGATGGAGCTGCTGCCCTAAAAGAAATTCGGAAAGTTGATAGCAATGTGCCCATTCTTGCTTTTACCGCAGCAGTATATGATAATATTCACGCCGATCTTATTCAAAAAGGGTTTACTGATTTTATACATAAACCGTTTCGACCCGAGGACCTGCATGGAAAAATTAATTTACAAGTTTCGGCCAAAAGGGCATAATAATAGTTAGCAAAAATTATTAATAGATGTTATAAAAGGCCGCTTACTTAATGGTAGGCGGCCTTTTTGTAATGGGTGGTTTAAGAAAAATCATAGTTGCACTCACCTAAAAACACCGATCGTTAAAGTTGATGACTCAACAAAGAGATCCTATTTTAAGGAGCCTTATTATGCTGCCATACCAGCCACTGGTTCTGCAAAAGTCAGTTACAATTTAAAATTCTTATGTTTTTGGCATTGCCGATTTAAAATGTAAACTGTTGATAGAATAAAACCGGTGTAGAGAAATTCATTAAAATCCCTAGATTTACAGTTATGGTTTGTACAAAAAGCCTATTCTAAAAATGGAAATATACCATTCTAATAGATACAAGGTATAAGTATAAACTCATTGAATAAACGCTTTACCATTGGAACCTTAAAAAATAATTTTTTTGGAAATACTGAATGAAAAGGCAAAAATTAATCTTCCAGACATGTCTACCCGTAATTTCTTTTTCAAAAATAAAATTATCCTGGTTTATGGGAGTAGCCTGGCTTTGTTGCTTTTTCTACTTAAATGGCTTGAGTTGAGGTTTGTTATTTTCGACCACGCACTGGAAGTATATATTGGTGCCATTGCCCTCGTTTTTACTGGCCTCGGCATATGGCTTGCCCTTAAACTAATTAAGCCCACTATAAAAACTATTATAGTTGAAAAAGAGATTTATGTTAATAATAGTATCCCATTTAGTTTAAACGAAAAGGAATTTGATAAGATGGGATTAAGTAAAAGGGAATTGGAAGTATTGAACTTAATGGCCGAGGGGTATAGTAATGGGGAAATAGCAACGCGTTTATTTGTTTCGCTCAATACAATTAAAACACATACCTCAAAGCTTTTCGAAAAAATGGATGTTAAACGAAGAACACAGGCTGTTGAAAAAGCAAAAAGACTGGGGCTGATACCCTAGTGCCTCCTACTTTAGTGTGAAAAAAGCAGATAAAAATGAAAATCACTCGAAAGTATGAGGGCAAAGACCAATGCAAGCTTCAATTTTACGTTTTATCAAATCAACTTTTTAAAACATGAAAAAAATTGTAATTGTTTGCGGATTGATTGCTGGTCTTATTGTTGCCACCCTGATGGTAATTTCTATGTCCATCTATCATAAAACAGGAGACTTTGAAAACGGTATGTTGTTTGGCTATGCCAGCATGCTCCTTGCCTTCTCCCTTATTTTTGTAGCCATTAAAAATTATAGAGATAAGCATAACCTTGGCATTATTAGTTTTGGTAAGGGATTTAAAATCGGGCTATTAATTACGTTGATAGCTTCCACCATTTATGTGATGGTATGGCTGGTAGAATATTATATGTTTATACCTGATTTTGGCGAAAAATATGCGGCACAGATGATTGAAAAATTAAAATCCACTGGTGCAACTGAAATTGAAATTGCCAAGCAAACCAAAGAAATGGCGAGTTTTTCTGCGATGTATACAAATCCTTTTTTTAATTCATTAATCACCTATACCGAAATACTTCCTGTTGGAATAATCGTTACGCTTATAAGCGCATTGATTTTAAAACGTAAAATTAAACCGGGAGTATAATTAGTTTATTAATTTACTCGAGATCATTAAAGGAACCGTTGATTCGAAACCATTTATTCTATATACAAAATAAAACGAAATGAAACCACTGTTATTCATGTTTTTGTTTTTCATCGGAAGTAGTTGTGGAACTACAAAAAAATTGAGTAAGAACTCAACTGTTTTAAATGGAATCTGGGTTCCCATCAAACAAGAAATGGGTGGTAAGGAGTTACCCATCCTGGCTTTCGAAAAACAAAAGTTAACGATTAATGATAGTGTTTATACAGTGATTGCAGAGAGTATCGACAAAGGAGTGATCATTTTCACGGATAACAAAATGGACATTTACGGCCGGGAAGGCGTCAATGCGGGAAAACATTTTACGGCAATTTATAAAGTTGAAAACGGGAATTTGACTATCTGCTATAACCTGGCAGGAGATAGTTATCCCGAAGCGTTTGAAACGAAAAGTAAACGGCTACTTTTTCTTTCTGTCTACAAAAAGGAATTAGTTAAGTAAATTAGTGTAAATAATAAATTTATGAAATTAGGAGCCTTTTCAATAAGCCTGAATGTTAAAGACATTGCTATCTCAAAACAATTCTATGAAAACCTGGGCTTTTACGTATTTGCAGGTGATTTAAATAAAAATTATCTCATCATGAAAAATGAAGATTCGTTGATTGGGTTGTTCCAGGGAATGTTTGAAAATAATATTTTAACCTTTAACCCCGGGTGGGACCAAAATGCTGGTAAACTGGAAATATTTGATGACGTTCGAGAAATTCAACGGCAATTAAAAAACAAAAATATTAAACTGGAGAATGAAGCAGATGAACAAACCATTGGGCCGGCTAGTTTGGTACTAATGGATCCTGATGGAAATACAATTTTGGTTGATCAACATGTTTAGTCTTCATTTGAAAGGATAACTAAACTTTCTAAAAACGGATTTTCTAACATGCAGACTGGCGTAACGAGAATCCGTTTCATTATCGCCATTCACGAGCATCTTCATGAATTCTTCCTACTTTATATTTTGTACTCATCCACATTCGTTTTTTTGCACATAACTTCTTTTTAATTTCTCATTGATAAGTGAGTTTAATTTATATTTGACCATGTAATAAATGACTATAAACTCCCACTTCTTTATAATGCTATCGTTTAGTAAAAAATCAAAAACGATAATGATTTCAAAAAAAACTGTTCTTACAATTTTCGCTATTGTTTTATTATCATTCACGAGCCGGGAACAATATATTGTCAGGCTTGATAAAAAAAAGATCTCTTACGCTGGTTTGGATCGTAAAATTGAATCATTAATGAAAGCAGCCAATGTACAGGGGTTGGCCATATCCATTTTTAATAATAATGAAACAGTTTATAAAAAAACGTTTGGTTATAAAAATGTTGAAACAAAAGAACCTATTAAAACGGCGACTAATTTTTACGGGGCTTCATTGAGCAAAGCAGTATTTGCGGTATTGGTAATGAAATTTGCAGAGAAAGGAATTCTTGATTTGGATAAACCTTTGCAGCAATATTTGCCTAAACCAATTTATGAATATCCATCAACAAAAAAATGGCACGACAATTATATTGACCTGAAAGCAGATAGTTTTTATCAGAAAATAACAGCAAGAATGTGCCTCGCTCATACTTCAGGTTTTCCAAACTGGAGATGGGATGAAGCTGATCAGAAGTTAAGAGTAAAATCAGTTCCGGGTTCGAGGTATAGTTATTCCGGCGAAGGATTGGTTTATCTGCAAGTAGTACTTGAGCATATGTTAGGAAAATCGCTTGAAGCATTGATGCAGGAAAACATATTTTCTGCTTTAAAGATGAATAACTCTTCTTATACATGGCAATCAAAATTTGAAAAAGATTATTGCCTTGGGCATACTGCTACCGGAGAATTATATGAGAAAGATAAAGATAACGATGCCCGTTCTGCCAGTACCCTGGAAACAACATTGGATGATTATACGTTATTTACGAGGGCTGTGCTAAAAAATAGCTTGCTGAAAGCATCTACAACAGCGCTAATGTTTACTCCTCAAATAACAATGCGATCCATAAAACAAATGGGTCCCTTGCGTTTGCGCGATTCCACGGCCAATGATGCAATTAAATTGGGATATGGCTTAGGATGGGTATTGTTACAATCGCCCTATGGTACGGGTGCTTTTAAAGAAGGACATGGTGATGGCTTCCAGCATTATTCAATTATTTATCCTAAATCCGGAATTGGTATTATTTTGTTGAGCAATAGCGATAATGCCGAGGGGATATTTAAAGAATTATTAGAGGATGCAATTGGAGACGTATTTACACCATGGTATTGGGAAAACTATATTCCATACAATTATAAGAAAGGTAAAGAATAGGTGCTTATTGATTTGGATACAATTTAAAACAGCCTTTTCGTTAGAACATGGCGCTGTTATAAATTGGTTACTGCCACGTTCATTATCTCTCCATCAATTCTTAATAGAATACCTTAGATTCGTACTGTACTTACCTCCATAGATTTTAATAGAAAACAGGTTTCCATCTATTCTACCAGAATCAACACAAAAAGAGCAGAAAAACTATTTTCGTTTTTATTATTAAAAGAAGTTTTTTTACCCGGATTTACAATGAGAATAATTTGTTTTTGGATTTTTGTTTCAATTTCATCGAATGCCAAGGCGCAATTGGTTGATCTTAATCGAGACATTCCCTATCGACAGGTATTTTCAGTAGCCGATGATGTTGATTCTTCTTATTTATCTCAATTAGAAAAAGCCTATCATCAAAATTTACCAGATACTATTAAACTCGCTGTAGGTAACGATCTTGCCTATTATTTGCACACCCGAAACCTAAGAAAAGCATTTACAATTGCATATAACGTTATAAACTATGCGATAGCTATAAAGAATAAACCGTGGGAAGGTCGCCTTCAAATAACACTTGGGGCTATTTTATTGCGCCAGGAAAAATTAGATACCGCTTATACCGTGCTTGAATCAGCAAAAGCAAAACTTTCGAGGAAAGATTGGCCAATGCTCCTTACTCAACTTGGATATGTTTTTGAAAGACGCGGGCAACTGAACAAAGCTACCGATTATGCATTGGAAGCATTGCAATTGGGCGACAGCCTGCACGATTTGAAAACAAGAGCAATTGCGTACAGCGACCTTAGTAATGTTTTTTGGAAGCAATCTAAATTTGGCAAAGCAATAGAATATGGATTACAAGCGGAGGCTATTTTTAAAGAGCGGGATATTGAAGATATGGACTATAGCTTTACGCTTTATGTAATTGGGAATGGATACTTGTCTTTAAAGGATTATCCCAATGCCCAAAAATATTTTAAACTTGCATTGGCACAAAGTGAACGTTTTCAGTTTTATAATAACCTGGCGGATATTTATATTTCTCTCAGTGAATTGTATTCGATAACCGGTAATTATTCAAAAGCCGAATCAAATGCAGAAGAAGCCGTTCGGTATTCGGGGCTTTTGGATAATAATTTTATGCTCATGCGTTCCTGGCTAACACTTGCTAAGCTGCAAAATATGAGCAAACGCCCGAGTATAGCTATTGCAAGTTTGAAAACCTGTTTACAAATAGCTACCGATAATTTTGGGGACGAATATTTTTTGAACCAGGTGTATAAAGAATTAGGTAAAGCATACGCTGCAACGGGTGATTACAAAAGTGCGTATGCAGCCTTTCAGGAATATGACCTCTTAAAAGATAGTGTGTTTACGGCAGAAGCCGATCTGCGGGTTGCTAAACTACAAACTGAATTTGAAGTAGCACAAAAAGTAACCACTATTAAAACACAACAACAATCCATCACACAACAAAAAAAATTGCAATGGTTAACAATGGGTGCCGCAGGTCTGTTGGCACTTGTTATTATAGGGTTATTTCGTAACTATCGGGGCAAACAAAAAATTAATGCAACATTGGAAATACTGAATAAAGACTTGGGGCAAAAAAATGGACTACTTGATAAACGCAATGCAGAAAATGAATTATTATTAAAAGAAATTCACCACCGCGTAAAAAATAACCTGGAAATAGTATCTGGCTTGCTGGCCCTCCAGGCGGCGCAAATTGATCACCCATCTGCACAGGCCGTAATGCAGGCAAGCCAAAACCGGGTATTGAGTATGGGCATTATTCATCAAAAACTTTATCAGAAAGGTAATCTGGCAGCCATTGAAATGAAAGATTATTTTCACAATCTTGGTGAGAGCATTCTCGATACATTTAATGTAACCGAACGAATCTCCATCAAATGCAGGATGCCGTCACTTGAGTTAGATGTGGATTCGGCTGTACCAATTGGCCTGATTGCAAATGAACTTATCACGAATGCATTGAAATATGCATTTCCGGGAAATCAGTCGGGCGAAATAATCATTGGTCTGAAGGCAACTGCGATAAAAGATGAATATATTTTTAGTGTTGGTGATAATGGAATTGGAAAACAAAAAAATGGTAATGCCAAAGGCACTGGCTTTGGAACAGAGTTAGTAAATTTACTGGTAAAGCAATTGGATGGAAAATTAGAGACGGATAACAGCAACGGAACAACTATCAATATTTATTTTAAATGTACTAAATAGCGTAATGGATACACTAATTAAAATTCTGGTAGTAGAAGATGAGATGATTATTGGCGCTAAAATTTCTATGCAGCTTACCAGCCTCGGTTATGAGGTAACGGGTATATTACCACGAGGAGAAGAAGCGATTTTGCATGTACAAGAAAATATGCCTGATATTTTATTGATTGATATTAACCTAAAAGGGAAAATTGATGGTATAGAAACTGCTGCGGAAATACAGCTTAAGCACAATATTCCTATTATCTATCTTACCGCCAATGCAGATGAAGCCACGTTTAACCGGGCAAAATCCACGAAGCCCTCGGCCTTTATTTCAAAGCCTTACAAACAATTGGATTTACAGCGGGCGATCGAACTAACCATTAGTCGAATGGCAGAAAATCAAACGGGTCATGTTCTTAAAACGGCTACGGGCGATGAACATCCGCTTATTTTGGACGACCGAATTTTTGTGCGGCATAAAGAGAAGATGGTAAAAATTATGATATCAGATATTTTGTACATTGAAGCCGACCGAAACTATAGCCGTATTTTTACAAAAGGAAAGGAATACCTATTGTCTATTACGCTTAAAACGATTGAAGAAAAACTATCGCTGCAGCTTTTTCAGCGAACACATCGTTCCTATATTGTTAATCTATCACATATTGATGAAGTTTCCGAGGATCATGTAAACATTGCAGAAAAGAGTATTCCTATAAGCAGTGGCTTTAAAGAAAATTTATCGCAACGAATTCAAAAACTGTGATAGGAGATAATATAAAAGATAAATAAAAAATGTACGTATAAATATTAGCATTGCAACGTAATAGTGTACACGATATCTTAAATTATAGAGTAATGAAAAAAATATTTTTTCTGTTTTTGCTTATTACGCAAAATGGTGTTGGGCAAACGAACGCGCTTGACAGCCTGAAAAGGGTTTTCGATCTTGAGCAATCAATAGAAAAAAAACTGGAACTATTAAATCAAATGATGGGAGTTTCTAGTAGAACAGATCTTACTCTGGGGTTGGTGTATGCAAGACAAGCCGTGGCATTTGCTGATAAAGCGAAAGATAAAAACTGGCAACCAAAATTTTATGAAGCACAGGGAAGAATTCATGCGAACCTACTGGAATTGGATTCTGCTACATTTTACTTTACGAAGGCTATGGAAGGTTATATGGCTGTAGATAATAAAAAAGGTATGGCTACCACCTGGTTTAAAATTGGATGGGTGTATAAAAAAAGAGGAGATGTTGAAAAAGCGATGAGTGCAGATCTTAGTGCATTGAAGTTGATGGAGGCTATAGATGATAAATTGGGTATTGCCGGCGCTTACTCCAGGCTGTCAGAAGATTTATACCGGCAGGAAAGGTATGAAGAAGCCTTAGACTATGCCAACAAAACAATTGCAGTTTGTGAAAAGTATGCGCTAAATGAGGAGTTGGTGTATGGTTACACGGCGGCCGGATCGGCAAGTATTGCTTTGCACAAACATGGTGCAGCACTCGATTATTTTGATAAAGCACTTTCTCTTGCTAAATCATTTGGATTTGATGGAATAAACCTTAGCGATTTTACAAATAATAAAGGCAATGCACTTAAACGGCTTGGGAGATATAAAGAAGCATTGGCAGCATATCAGGAAGCTTTCAAGTTAGCAAAGCAATCCAATTATACCAATGCCATTGCTGGAGTCACAGCTAATCTTGGCGAAGTCAACCTACTAATGAAAAATTATGAAGAGGCTTTGAAGTATCAACTTGAAGCATCGCAGTTTCAGGAAAAAAGCGGAGACTTGGCCAATTTAACGGAAAGCTATAATCATACAAGCACCATTTACGAAAAGCTTAACAACTTTCCATTGGCGTTAGACTATCAAAAAAAGGCACGTAAAATGAGAGATAGTGTTGCCTCAATAGAAAGCGATAAAGCCATGTCGGCCATGCTTACTAAATATGAAACACAGAAGAAGGATGCTACAATTGTATTGCAGCAAAAACGAATTTCGCAACAGAAAATAATACAATGGCTAAGTGCCGGATTGGTTGTTTTATTAGGAGGGTTTCTCTTTTTCGGGTATCGTAGTAATAAAGCGCGTGCCAGGGTTAATAAGTTGCTGCTGTCAAAAAATGCCGAGAATGAATTATTACTTAAAGAAATTCATCATCGCGTAAAAAATAATCTTGAAGTGGTAAGTAGTTTATTGGCATTGCAATCTTCACAAATTGACGACCCCAATACTAAAGATGCGATGCTGGAAGGTCAAAACAGGGTTCAATCTATCGGCATTGTACATCAAAAACTGTATCAGGGAAACAATCTTGGAGCTATTGAAATGAAAGATTATTTTATTAATCTTAGCGAAAGTATTCTTGATTCTTTTGGTGCTGAAAAGCGGGTATCTATTGATTGCGCGATGGATGCCTTAGATGTTGATATAGATACTGCCGTTCCATTGGGCCTTATTGTAAATGAGTTACTGACCAATACCTTAAAATATGCGTTTCCCGAAGGGCAATTGGGAAAAGTTCGTATTAAACTCGAAAAACAAAAAGATGGTGTATTGCTGCTTGAAGTTTCTGACAATGGCGTAGGAAAAAGCAGTGTTACAAAGGGAACTGGCTTTGGCGGGCAATTAGTTTCATTGCTCACTCAGCAATTGAGTGGCACTATTCGGGAAGAAGTAAAGAATGGCACCAGTATTTATTTTGTATTTAAACCAGCCAGGGCAGCATAAATGTTTATAGGATTAGGCATTTAGTTCGCAAAACTGCAATATGCATGTCATTCTGGTAGTAATAGAATGGGGCTTTATATAGCCTCCCAAGACTGAATTTTTTATTTTCCTGTTTGATATTAAAAGCGCTGAAAATGCCGCCCATACTGGGCTTTGGCAACATCACTTGCCTGGTTTCTACCAAAATGCTACCTCTACGAGGTTTTGCAAACCAACGAGTAAGAACTAAATACCTAATCCTAAAAATTTAGTCGGGTACATCATCCATATAAAGAAGCACGATTACTAACTGAATTGTGTTTTTCAAACAATAAAAAAATTTCAGCAGTAAACTTTACTGATAATCAAAAGGCAGTGTTCGGACAATTTTAGGCCCTGTTTATCCTTTCTTTCACTTTTTCATTCCAATGATTACTTATGTTTAATGGGTATTAAATCGTTGCTGGTATTAACTTGCCATGTGTACAGATTTTATACGATTCATTTTTACCATTAAACCTTAACAATGAAAAAGCTTCCTCTTATTTCTTTTTTAGCAATCATAGTTACAGCAATAGTTACGTTGAGTTGCAATAATTCATCGCCCGCTAAAGAAGAAACAGCCGTCAAAACAGAAATCCCTTCCGCAACAGTTACAACAGCCGTTACAAATCCAAATTTCAGTATTGCACCTATTGAGTACGCAGCCTTAAGCGAAAAGGCACTGACCCATCTATCTAAATTTGAATTTGATGCCTGGTCGGAAATGCTTGCAGATAATGTAGTTTATACTTTCCCGGATGGGGATGTGGATACCCGCACGAAACTGGAAGGCAAAGCCGCGGTGGTGGGTTGGTGGAAAAAATGGAAGGATAAATCCGGCATTGAATCAATGACCATGAGTGAATTTAATCATATACCTATTAACGTTATAGCCCAGCCAAAAGGCGCTGCTTTAATGGGGATTGTGGTAATTTCTTATTTCTCCAATAAAATGGTAATGAGCGGAAAGCCGGTAGCCCTTCGAATGAATTTTTCTGTTCATTTTAATGCTGATAAAAAAATTGACCGATATACTACCTATTACGACAGGAGCGTAATCATCAAAGCAAGTGGTAAAAATATGCTTGAAGAATTAAAGTCAAAAAAATAGACATTTATTTATTAAATGCAGGAGACTATACTACCCATTTCAAGGATAAAATTTAGATAAGAAATTTCTTTACCATTAAACTAAACCTAAAATGAACATTAATTTCCGATTCAATAGTAAGATGTTTAGTCTGCTATTGATGCTTATTCCTTTAATCAGTATAAGCCAAACCAAAAATGTAATTTCTACACATCGGGTATTCCCAAAAATGGATAAAGTGCTGGAGTTTGAAAAAGCCATGGCTACACATGCGCAAAAGTATCATACCGGTGATGCTCATTGGCGGGTGTTTGCTATTCAGTCGGGCCCGGATATTGGAGGATTTCATGTTACCGAAGGACCTACCAGTTGGGAAGCAGAGGACAACCGAGGAGATTTAGGTGCAGAACACAAATTGGACTGGAATAAAAATGTGGCTATTCATTTATCCGACCGGCAATCGGGTGGTTATTCTGTGTATATAGATTCGTTGAGTACGGTGGCAATGGGCGATTTTTCTGATAAAATTCAAATTACACATTGGTATCCTAAAATTGGTTTCAGTAATAAAGCAGTAATGATGATAAGAAGCTTAAAAGCCGCATGGATTGCTGATGGTTCAACAGTTGCCGTATATACTGCCAATGGCTCGGGCCCTGCACAGTATACGCTGGTTGCAAGATATAAACAAGGCCTAAAGGAAAAAGTGAACGGTTTCCGCAAACCTTTTAGAGAAACGTACGATGCTGTGCATGGAGCAGGTTCCTACGAAGAATATCTCGAAAATCAACGTCAATACGTCAACGAAATTTGGAGTGAATTACTTTTTTTACGTAAAGATTTGAGTTCGAAATAAGTATTAAAACAATGGTGAACGCACGAAATGTTGTAAAAAAACAGATTAATAAAACACCAACTGCAATCATAACCATTAAACCTTAGGAGGAGTGATACGATCACTCCTCTTATCTTAAAAAATAAAAATGAAAAAAACTATTGAGCCCCTTAAGATACTAGTTGTGCTAGGCTTTGTTAGCACCTTCTTCTCATGTAATAGCGATACTAAAGAGAAGGAGGATACTACTGTGGCAAAAGCAGACACTACTACCAGCGTTCAAACCAAGGTTGAACCCGTATTTACTCCGTTTGATATTGTTGAAATAAATCACAGCGTAAAAGATTATACCAAATGGAAAGCTGCTTTTGATGCAGACTCTGCAGCACGTAAAGCAAGTGGATTAGAATTTATAGTAATTGGCCGAGGTATGGATAAGCCCAATAGCCTTTCTATTGCATTCGAGGCATCGGATGTTCAAAAAGCAAAAACCTTTGTTGCCGACCCAAGATTAAAAGAGATTATGGAAAAGAACGGAGTTATTTCAAAACCCGGTATTAATTATTATCATGTTATTAGGTTCAACCCCGATTCAAAAGAAAAGCAATGGGTACTTATTACGCACAAAGTAAAAGACTTTGATACCTGGTTAAAAGTTTTTGATAATGAAGGTACAGTTAGCAGGGCAGGTAAGGGTTTAATTGATGTTGTATTGGCACGGGGCATTGATGATCCAAACATCGTGCAAATTGTTTTTGATATTAATGATCTGGCAAAAGCAAAAGCAAGAATAAATGATCCTGCCCTTAAAAAATTAATGACAGATGCTGGTGTAATAGGCGCACCAAAAATTGAATTTTATACTACTGCTGATTAATATTAATAAGTACATGCTATCAAAATAAAAAAAATGAAAAGAAGATCGTTTTTAAAAACCTCCACTCTTTCTGCAATTGCTATAAGTGCCACTGGCTTTATTCGCTTTAATGGAACCAGCTATGAGGGTGATTGCGAAACGACCACTGATATTCTCGGACCTTTTTACAGACCCGATGCCCCGCTTCGTACTGATTTGCGAATTGCCAATGCCAAGGGCCAATTAGTTATACTTAGCGGACAAATAAAACATAAGGATTGTAAAACACCCTTGAAGAATGCATGCGTTGAAATATGGCATTGTGATGGAGATGGAGTGTATGACAACGATACGCCTGATTTTAAGTACCGGGCAAAAATCTATTGCGATGAAAATGGCCAGTATAGTTTTAAGACGATCATACCCGTGCCTTATGAAGTTGGAAAAGGAAATTTTCGTCCTGCCCATTATCATTTGATGGTTTCTGCTGAAGGGTACCAGAGCCTTGTTACCCAATTGTATTTTTCAGGAGATAAGTATATCGCAAAAGATAGTTCTGCGTCATCTCCAACCGCAAAGAAACGGATATTGAATCTAAAGGATGGTGACAATGGCGTAAAAGAAGTATTGTTTGATATTACGATGCTGGATAAAATTCCGGCCGATCCTGCGGTGATTGACCAGTTGTCGGGCACCTATATCAATTCAGCAAAAGCTGAGCAACAGGAAGTATTTTATCGAAAAGATAATTTATTATGGATAAAAAATGCTGAAAGTATAAATGGCGGTTATCCATTGCAGTATAATGGCAATAATGAATTTGAACACTATGGCCGTGCAGATACTTCTTATTTGTTTAAGCCACAAACCAATGGATCTGTAAAATTATATTATACAAGAATTAATAAAAACAATACTAAAGAGAATTGGGAAGCGGTGAAAACAAAATAATATCTGTTGGTGTTAAGTTAAATCTATTCTGAAGTAATAATTTTTATTACCGGGAGCTATAGAATTTTTTCACAAATCACGATGTCTTTTCTTCGTGAATCTCAGGGGCATATTTTCTTCGAACTCTTATTGGTTTAAAGATAATTGCCACGAAAGCACGAAGTTATTTTACAAAGTACTTCTACTTTTTTTGAGTGAATGGATATACGTCAACTTACACGTACTATAACACAAGTTGAAAACAAAGGCATTGCATTATAAATATAGTGCGGGGCTTTTGTGTTTACACTAAATAAGTACAAGGATCAAAAAATAGACTTGGATGAACACTCTTTTACCTATATTCATTTCTTAAGTATCTGTTTTTAGTTCAATAGTCAAACTCCAATTTAAAGCCTTCTTTTTTTCCAATAATAATTTACAGCGCGCTGGTACCTGTTGCTTTGTTTTATCGGTTAGCCCCGATAATAAATTACCCCTGTCTGCACAATGGATTGCCCGTTTCGTCCTTTCATGATACAATTTAAACAGATGTCAGAGTATTTTTAAGTGTGGTTAATCCAAATTTTGGATTCGCCACAAAAGCTACATGGTCCCTCTGATAATCCAATTCCTGAAATGCCTGCTCCAACCCCCAGGGAAAATCATTCGAGTTCACGTTACATCATTCCTTAAACCTAGTTAGTATGCATCCCTTGACAATTCAACACCGTATTTCAAAAAAACTATTTGCTAATTTCTGTTCAGGAAATCGCAGGAAAATTTCAATCGCATTGTTTATTTTGTTGACCGGTCTGCTAAGTATGACCCGGGGAACGGCTTCTGCGCAAACAGCAGGCGATTATAGAAGTATCATAAATGGAGGTTTACCCGTTACCGTTTTTTGGGGCGATGCAAGTACTTGGGAAAGATTTGATGGCGCAGCTTGGGTGCCTGCAATAGTAGCACCCGATTTTAATGATGGTGTAATAACTGTAAGAAGCCCCACTTATGTGCGAATAAATGGCGACTTAACTATTGACCAAACCATAATAGAAAATGGTGCTACCATACAACCAAACAGTGCAGGCTCTACACTTACTATAAATAATGGTGCAGGTACAGATTTAGAACTAAATAGTTTTTCTGCAACGGTATGGGCTAATGATCATTTGCTAAATGTAACTAGTGGTGCCTTAATTGAAGGGTTGAGTTCTGCCATGGCATATAGAGGTTTAACAGTTATTAATAATGGTACCATTAATGCAACATTTAACCCAAGGCCCGATGTGGCTAGTACAACTATTAGTGGTGTAGGTACTATTTATATTCTAAAAACAGCAAATAATGGAAATTGTTTTTTAGCCGGCAATCAAACAATTACCAATGCTTTGCAATTTGATTTTGGAAATTTAAATACAGGCGCTAATAAAATTATTCTTACAAGCAATGCCATTGTACAAAACCTTACACCAACAAATTATTATGTAAATGGTAATTTAGAAATGCAGTGTGCAACAGGTAATAGTACTAAGAATTTTTTAGTAGGAGATGCTGGTGGTTATGCACCGGTTACAGTAACATTAGCCGGAGCTTCTACTACAGGAAGTATAACAGTTTCTACAACAAATACCGACCATCCAAATATTGGCACTTCTAATTTTATAGCAAACAAAACAGTAAACAGATATTGGAGTATTGTAAATAATGGTATGGTTTTTATCAATGCATCAACAACTTTTACATGGCCAGTTGCTGATGCAGATGCAGGTACAACTCCTGCAAACTTTAAAGCAGGTAGATTTAATGGCAGTAGTTGGACGTATCCTGTTACTACTTTTCAAAATTCAACCACCGTAAGTGCTACACCTTTATCAGGTTTAGGCGATTTTCAAGTTGGGGAAGTTGTATGTACGGTAAATATTCCTGATGCTGCTTTTAAAACGGCTTTGCTAGCCAACGCAGCTATTAATACCAATGCTGATGGAGAAATACAATGTACGGAAGCGGCAGCTTTTAATGGTGCTATTAATGTTAGTGGATTAGGTATTACTAATTTAACAGGTATTGAGGCTTTTCCTTTGTTGCTCGTTTTAGATTGTAGTAGTAATAATTTAACAACGCTTGATGTTTCGGCAAATATCAATTTACAAAATTTAAGTTGCGGAAATAATAATTTAACAGCGCTAAATCTTACTTCAAATGCTAATTTACAAGCTTTGAATTGCGGTCTTAATAACATTAGTAATTTAACACTTACTGGTAACACAACACTGAATACAATTTTAGTATTTTCAAATGCGTTAAGCGGCACCTTAAACCTTACACCCTATACAAATCTAATCACATTAAGTTGTTCTAATAACCAATTAACTGGTTTAAATCTTCCTGCCACAAATACACTTACAGGTTTGCAATGTCAGCAAAATAATTTAACCTCGTTAAATGTATCTGGCTATCCTAATTTGACAACGTTTTTTTGTTACAACAATAATATTACAACTTTAGATGTAAGTGCAAATAGTTTGCTTACCTCTTTCCATTGTTCTGACAATGCATTAACGAGTTTAAATATTCAAAATGGCAATAATACTAATCTTACTACTTTTGTCGCAACAAACAATCCAGCGTTAACTTGTATAAAAGTTGATAATGTTGCCTACATGACCACCAACTGGAATTCAGGTAAAGATGCTACGGCTACTTATAGTTTAATCTGCCCACTAAACGCACCCGGTGCTGCATTAAACTTTGACGGTGTTGATGACCGAGTGGTTGTTTCCAATTCAAATGTCAACCTTGCAAACAGATCATTCTCTGTAGAAATGTGGTTGAAGCGGAATACCACCAATACCTATGATATTGCATTTGGTCAGGGGGATCCCGGACTTCCTGCAAACAATACTGCATTACATATCGGGTTTACATCAGGTAATGATTTCATCTTTAATTTTTATAATGATGACCTCTATGTTCCATTTATAAATGACGGTAACTGGCACCATTGGGCCTGTACGTATGACGATGTAACCAAAGCGAAAAAAGTGTACAGGGATGGTGTTTTGGTAGGCCAGAATACAGCCAATGTCGGATTCATTGGTTATGGCGGCGATGATAATTTATATATTGGTGATGCATCCTATGGTGAGACTTTTAATAGTAATAAGTTCGATGGCAACATTGATGAATTGAGGATTTGGGGTGTTGTAAGAACGGAAGCTGAAATTCAGGCATCAATGAATTGTGAGCTGCCAACACCCAATTACCTGAATCTGGAAGCTTACTATCCCGGCAACCAGGGAATTGCATCCGGAAACAATCCTTTGGTCACCTCACTCTTGGATGAAAGCGGATTCAGCAACAATGGCACAATGTTCAATTTTGCACTTAGCGGATCAGGTTCTAACTGGGTTGCCCCAGGCGGAGTTGTTTCTGGAACTGTATGCTGTAATGTAACACTCACCACTTCTTCCAGCGATACGTTGATTGTTTGTAATGAAAGCGGACAAACAACCGGGTCTGTAACGTTGATCGCTAGTGGCGGTACTGCTCCATATACTTTCGGAGGCAGTCCTACCACCAACCTTTCAGCCGGAACCTATAGCTATACCGTTACGGATGCAACCGGCTGTACTGCTACTGCTACATTAACGGTGCGGCTTACCAACTGTATCATTCCTTATTATAAGCCACCGGTAACCGGAATAACAGATAGCCTCATTGGATCTGAACTAACACAGCTCTACCAGTTTGCGGGATCGCTGGCAGATACAACATTTGCCAATAATATTTTCAACTTTAAGAAAGATAGCGTTACTAACGATACGTTGATTTTGGTTGAAGTTATTGTTATGGATGGAAACTATACTACAACTCTTAACCTGCTTAGTACAGCCACCTATGGAATGCGTGACTTTGTTGATAATGGAGATTCAACACTTATTATCACCGGCTTTATTCCAATACGCAACTTGCCGAGGTTAAATATGCTTCCGCAGTTAATCAACTATGCAAGGCCTTATTTTACCCCAATAGCAAGTGGCCTTACCGGCCTGACTACCTCGCAGGGAGATAAGGCAATGCGAAGTGATAAAGCAAAAGAAGCCTGGAAAGTTTCCGGAAAAGGAGTTAAGGTAGGAGTGATGTCTGATAGCTATAACACCAAATTCGGTAACCCGGCGCAATTGGATGTAACTAACGGTGATCTACCAGGGCTAAATAATCCGGTATATAAATTACCTGTGAGAGTTTCAGCAGAGTATCCTTATGGAAGGGCCACTGATGAAGGACGTGCCATGATGCAGATTGTTCATGACGTGGCTCCTGATGCACAATTGTATTTCCATTCCGGCTTTATCAGTGCTGGTAATATGGCTGATGGAATAAAAACGTTGAGAGACTCCGGTTGCAAAGTGATTGTGGATGATATTACTTATATAACAGAGCCATTCTTCAGCGATGGTCTTATTGCCAAAGCAGTTGATGAGGTTACTGCTACGGGTGTGAATTACTTTACTTCTGCAGGTAACTTCGGTATTAAATCGTATGAAGCTGTTTTCAATCCGATCGCTCCTCCAGCCAGATTCACATCCGCAAGCCAGGCCCACAATTTTGGAGGTTCTGGTGTTTATCAGTCAATAAGATTACCAAAGGGTACTTATACTATTGTAATGCAATGGGATGATAAGTTTTATTCTGTAACAGGTGTTGATGGTATAGCAACAGGCGCTGTTAATGATCTTGATATATTTCTTGTTAATTCCAGCGGCGACAGTAGCCTGTTTGGTTTCAACCGAAATAATCGGATGGGCGATCCATTTGAGGTAATGCCATTTGTAGTGGAGAAAGAAGTGGATGCAAAAATTATTATTACCCGAAAATTCGGTACAGGAAGCGTACGATTTAAGTACATAATATTCAGAGGTGAAGGTACCATTGTCAGCAATACCCAGGGTACTTCAACGGTAATCGGACAAGCAAATGCGGCTGGTGCCATTACAGTAGGTGCTGTATTGTACACCAATACACCCGAGTTTGGAAATATACCTTCGGTAGCTTCTTTCTCTTCCAGGGGAGGAACGCTGATAGATGGAAACAATAGATTTAAGCCAGATATTACTGCTCCTAATGGCGTAAATACCACCGTTAATTTCGGCGGTGTAAATATAGATAACGATCCTTTCCCTAATTTCTTTGGTACATCGGCTGCAGCACCGCATGCGGCGGCAGTAGCCGCGTTGGCGATAGAAGCCAAGAAGAAATTCTTTGATGGCCAGTCCTTCACTGGTGCTGAAATGAAAACATTACTGCAAACCAGCGCCATAGACATGGATATCCCAGGCTATGATGTGAATACAGGCTATGGGTTTGTTCAGGCTGATAAAGCATTAAAAACATTTTCTAGTCCCACACCGCTGGTTGATAGTATGCGCTTAGTAGATTCAGCATTCACACCTGGTGTTAATCCTGTTACAGTTATTATTAAAGGTGAATATTTCTCAAACAACGCATCGATTATCTTTCGCTACGATACCATTCCTGCAGTAATAAGCAATAATGGAAAACAACTTACGGCAAGTATTCCTGCATTTGTCGGCAACCCGCCACTAAGGGTATATAACCCCGGCATAACAACGAATGGTTTGGATGGCGGCGCCAGTGATTCGTTGTATTTCTTTGGAACTACTCCTTCTAATGTAACGGTAACAGTGAATAATGCAGTCAAGAAATTCGGAGAGAAAATTCCAACTTATTCAATAGATGTAAAGGTGAATGACCAACCTTTAGCTACAACCGGGTTAACACTCGCCGATCTTGGATTAACAGATGTTACGTATTCCTCTTCTGCAAACAGTCAGAGTAATATCGGCTTGTATTACAGGCGGGCTTCTTCTTCAGTAACTGATCTTACGCTTCCTGCATCGATCGCGTTATCAGCATTGTATAATTATAATTTTGTAGATGGTATCCTAACCATAAATAGAATGCCTGTTACCATTACCCCACGCGATACAACGCTGACCTATGGCCGAGCTATCAATGGTAAAAAATTGAAATTTAACTACACTTACAATACTTCGATGGTAGACCCGGCGGATCAATCTGCATTGCGAGATTCATTAAACAGTACGCACCAGGCAACCATGTCTAATTCAGTGGTGTTGATTAATGCGAAGCAGGCGGTGAATGGATTGTCAGCTTCTGATTTTCAAAATATGAGTTTCATGACTACCGATAAAGCAGCCGCAAATGCAAAGCAGGCTGTCAATGCAAAACAAGCAGTAAATGGAATCGTATTAGATACAACCGTATTTGTTCCATTAGCACCAGAATCTATATACGATTATCAGGTTGATTCCGCCAATGGTACCTTACGCAATGCAAAACAAGCAGTGAATGCGAAGCAGGCAGTGAATGCAAAAGCCGCGGTAAATGCTAAACAGGCAGTGAATGGTAATGCTACAGTAAACGCCAAACAGATGGTGAATTCACAGGCATCTATAAATGCCAAGCAGGCGGTTAATAGCAATAGCTTTAACAACGAAACCAATGAGAATGTATTATTGATCGTGGATTCATTGGATGTGTTTGCAGATGCAACCGATTCTTTATCGGGCTTCCAATCAATGAACATGGTTACAGGATATACGGTAGGTAATTGGTTGATTGGTCCGGGTGTTTTGATATCCGAGAATTTTGATATTACCTATGGTTTGGGTAACCTCACCATTGTACCGGATACACTTATTGTAAAAGCAAGAGACACTTTTGCTAATTGCAATGGTACTCAACCTCCCTATTCCAGTTTCAATGCAATCTATCAATATGAAGATGCCGACAGTAATGTGGTAGCATCTGGCCCGGTGTTTAACGTGCTTACAAATTCAAACGTAAACGCAGGCACTGGTAATCTTAACGCGGGTACTTACAAGATAGTTCCATCGGGTTTAACACAAAAGGACCTTATACCAAATTATTTCCCGGTTTATCAAAATGGAATATTAACGGTAGCTGCTCCTGCTGCAGCGCCTCAGGTACTTGTAGTTAATAATTGCGCCAGCTCAATACTTTCAACAACAGCCACGGGCACCTTGTTATGGAGTACTGGTGCAACAACACCATCTATTACAGTAAGTACTGCCGGAAATTATACAGTATCAAGTACTGCCGGCGGATGTACAAGTGCGTTAGCCATCGCTATCGCAGCGCCGAAATCAATACCGGCTGCACCTACCGCTTCTGTTACTCAACCTACCTGTTCAGTAACTTCAGGAACAATAACAGTTACGTCATCAAAAACAGGATTGACATTTAGTATCAACGGTACCACTTATACGAACACAACCGGGGTATTTGCTGGTGTTGTACCGGGAACTTATAGTTTAACTGCTAAAAATTCTGGCGGATGTGTATCGCCGGTAGCAAGTATTATTGTAACAGCAGCTACAAACTGTTCATCGATTGGAAATTTTGTTTTCAGGGATAATAATGGCAATGGCATTCAGGGTGGAAATGAGCCGGGTATCGCAGGAGTAACGGTTCGCCTGTTAAATAATAGCGGATCAGTATTGGCAAGCACAACTACTAATAATAATGGAGCATATAGTTTCAATAACCTGGTGCCCGGTACATATGGTGTTTCCTTTATCACCCCAATTGGATTCAGTTCAACCCTTAGCAATGTAGGGGCAGATGATACAAACGATAGCGACCCGGTAAACGGAACAGTAACAAGTATTGTTCTTGGTTTGAACCAGTCGAACAATACCGTAGATGCAGGGTTTATTCCTTCTATACTAGCGTTGGGTAACAGAGTTTGGTATGATACAGACAACAATGGCATTAACAGTAATAGCGAAAATGGCATAAGGAATATTACCATGAGGCTTTACAGGGATAACGACAATAATAACATAGCTGACGGCGCCTTTATAGCAACGGTAACAACAGATGTGTTAGGCTATTATTTCTTTACTAACCTGGCGCCTGGTAATTATATCGTTGGTGCAGTTATTCCTGGCGGTTATGTAAGTAGTAGTGTAAATGGTAGCGATCCGGATAATAATACGAACCTTGATGACAATGGCTCGGTGCAGGCAGGTAACGAAGTAAGAGGGTTGGCCATTACATTATCTATCGGAGGGGAACCCGATGCACCAGGTTCGAATACCAATAGCTCTTACGATTTTGGATTGTTACCCGATTGCAATTGCATAAATACTGCCGGTAATTTATTAACCAATGGTAGTTTTGAGAATGGAACAACAGGTTGGACGGCAACGGGTGGTTCAGTATCCTCCGGCACAGGTTATGTTGCTTGCGGAACAAAAAATGGTTTTAATAATTCAAATAATAAAAATTCTGTTGTTTACCAGGATGTAACGATTTCGGCTGGTACCACGTTGACCTTTAGTGGATTTGCCGGTACACATACGCCAGGATTATTATGCAACCCGAAGGTTAGTTTAATATTCAGAAGTGCATCGGGTGCAGTATTAAGCCAAACAGATGTAGCGGTAACTCAAAACGTGGATCTAAGCTTTGGGCAACTGTCTTATTATACTATAACTGCCACAGCACCAGCCGGCACCACCAAGGCAAGGGTTCAAAGCTCTGTCAGTTGCGATTATGTGAAAATGGATGCATTCTGCCTACGGATCGGTACAACTACACTGAATAGTAATCCGGGTATTAATCTTCCGGCTGCCGGGTCTGTTACCACAGTGGAGACGAGCGTTACAACGGCGTTGGATATCCCGGCATTTGATGTGATGGTTTCTCCTAATCCTTTTGTAAGTTTCTTTGACATTACTACCAGGGCAAAAGATAATATTAATCCAGTAGTGTTGAGGATTCTTAATTCGGATGGCAAGGTGGTATACGCTCGCAAAACAGCGGCTAATAATACACTTAAAATAAGTACTGAAAAATGGAGAAGCGGCATTTATTTCGCAGAACTGGTACAGGGCGACCAACGTAAAATTATTAAACTGGTAAAACTATAAAGGAGAAAAAAAAGTATTGTTGGGAGGCTGATTTTTTCAGCCTCCCATTTTCAGGATAATAAAGTGAATGTTTTTAGTAGTGGTTTTTAAATTCTATTTATAATAAAACAAAATGAATAATTTAGAGAACTTCTATTGTTTAAAAAGTAAATAATCGATCTGATGATAAAAAAGATCTTACAGATTATTGTAGTGAATACTATTTTTTTGACAGGTTTTTCAATGAATGCTTTTTCGAACGAGGTGGATAGTCTTAAAAAAATACTTTCAACCACCATCGATGATAGCAGCCGCGTGAACCTGTTGAATGCACTTAGCAAAACGTTGTTTAATACGAATCCCGACAGTTCAATTACGATAGCTGCCTCTGCAAAGTCATTGGCAGAAAAAATAGATTACAAGGCTGGTATGTCGCTGGCCTATAAAAATATGGGTATCGGGTACTATCTCCAGGGAAAATATAAAGAAGCAGTTTTAACCTGGCAACAGGCAATCGAAGTATATAAAATAACGGGCGATAAAAAAGGGGTTGCTAATATGTTGAGTAACCAGGGTGCTGTATACTTTAACCAGGGCGATGACGCCAAGGCCCTGGAACTGCATTTGCAATCACTGAAAATGTCTGAAGAACTAAACGATACATTACGGATACTAACATCGCTCACCAATATTGGAGGTGTTTATTCAAATAAAGAAGTAACCTGGAACAAAGCTCTTGAGTATTTTCTTCGATCTTATAAATTAAGCCTTACTATAAAAGATGATTATTCAATCGGGACCTCAGCGGTTAATCTCGGAGAAATTTATTATAAACTCGGGGATGATGCAAAGGCACTTGTTTATTTATATCAATCCGAAAAGGCATACAAGGGAACAGAAAACCTCCCCTATACACTTAATTATATTGGCAGGGTTTTTACCCGGCAGAAAAAATTAGAAAAAGCAATTCAAATTCATTCGAATGCCTACGAGATTTCAAAAAAACTTGATACAAAGCTCGACCAAACACAATCACTGGTTGGTCTTGCCCAGGCTTATACTGCAAACGGCAATAGTGCTGCTGCGATTAATGCCTATAAGCAATCCATTGAAATAGGAATTCCGCTCAATGCTGTTACAGAAATAAAAGATGCTTACCAGGGTTTAACAGCAGTATATGCTAAGCAATCTGATTTTTCCAATGCATTCAAGTATCAAAATCTTTTACTTGCTATTAAAGATACTATCTACAACACCAATACTTATAAGAAACTCGGAACGCTGCAGTTCGCCTTTGATCTCGAAAAGAAAGAATCGCAAATCAGCTTATTGAATAAAGATAAAGAAATACAAAAGCAGGAAATAAAAAGGCAAAAATTAGTAAAGTATAGTTTTATCGGTGGATTTGGGATCATGCTTTTATTTGCGATTGTTTTTTTTACACAACGTAATCGTATCAATAAAGGAAAAAAGAGAAGCGATGAATTGTTGTTAAATATTTTGCCGGCAGAAACTGCTGAAGAATTAAAAGCAACAGGTACTGCAAAAACAAAACAATTGGAATTAGTATCCGTACTGTTTACTGATTTCAAAAATTTTACGCAGGCAAGCGAAATACTTAGTCCGGAAGAACTGGTGGCTGAAATTAATTATTGTTACAGCGAGTTTGACCGCATCATAACCAGGCATGGTATTGAAAAAATAAAAACAATCGGAGATTCTTATATGTGCGCAGGGGGGTTGCCCGTTAGTAATAATACACATCCTTATGATGTAGTATGTGCAGGAATCGAAATGGTGAAGTTTATTGAAAGGAACAAACAGGAAAGAATACAGAAGGGGCAACCCTATTTCGAATTACGTCTCGGAATTCATTCGGGCCCCGTTGTTGCCGGAATTGTCGGAATAAAGAAATTCGCTTACGATATTTGGGGCGATACGGTAAATACTGCTTCGCGTATGGAAAGTAGCGGGGAGGTTGGCAAAGTAAATATAAGTGGCAGTACTTTTGAATTAGTAAAAGATCAGTTTCATTGTATTCATCGCGGAAAAATTGAGGCTAAGAATAAAGGATTTATTGATATGTATTTTGCAGAGGAAGCACAACCCTATATAACCCCGACAACCATGAACCGCCTTAGAATTGCTGAAGTTGTTTGAAAATGATCACTATTTCACAGAACGTGATTTTTTAGAAAATTTTAATGCTAAAAATCTTTCATTAGATCAAGCTCCCATTTTTTTTATTTATAGTTATACTATAAAAAAATACATATCAGCAGAAGTAGTATATTCGAAAAGATATTTCATCCTTCCAAAACATCACCATGAGATACCTGCTTTTAGTACTGCTTGTCAACACCACCTGCTTTGCTCAAACAACTATTGATAATTTATTATCGCCTGCATTTCCCACCAATTTAGTATCAAGTGCCAATGGCCAAACGGTTGCCTGGGTATTTAATAATAAGGGCAGTAGAAATATTTTTGTAGCTGATGGAGCAGATTTCAACCATGCAAAACAACTCACCACTTACACCGGTGATGATGGAATTGAAATCAATAGTCTGGCTTTTACTCCGGATAGTAAGCGTATAGTTTTTGTAAGAGGAAATGCAAACAACAACCAGGGATATGCGGCCAATCCTGCACAATTGCAGATGGAAACTGGTAGAAGTCTATTCGTCATTAATACCGATGGTAGTAATTTACAACGCATCGCCCCCGGATCTTATCCTAAAATTTCGCCCGATGGAAAAATGGTGGCTTATCTAATGAGTGGGCAAATTTACACAGCATCACTGAACGATACGACTGTCAAACCACAGCAGATTATCAGAGCAAGAGGTGGCCAGGCAATGATTCGATGGAATAATGATGGAAGTAAATTAGTTTTCACAAGTAACAGGGGCGATCATACGTTTATCGGAGTTTACGATTTTGCAACAAAAGCGATTTCATTTCCCGATCCATCCGTAGATCATGACCATGATCCGGTATGGAGTGAAGATGGTAAATGGATAGCTTATATCCGAACTCCCAATGTACGAACAGATTTTCCATTTACGCCACAGCGGGCTGGGAACCCATGGAGTATTCGATTATTAAATACTGAAACAGGTATTGCAAAAGAAATTTGGAAGGCAGATACCGGAAAGGGATCTGTATTTGTGGATGATCTCCCGGTAGCGGATAATCGATTGTTATGGTCGGCAAATAATCAACTTGTTTTTCCCTGGGAAAAAGATGGATGGGTTCATTTGTATGCACTGGATATTGAAAAGAAAAATGTGAGGCTATTAACTCCGGGTATGGGCGAAGTAGAGAATATTGAATTAGCTTCCGATAAACAAGCAGTTTATTATACTTGTAATATCCAGGATATAAATCGTCGCCATATCTGGAAAGTAACAATAGCCAATACAACTGCCGAACTTCTTACAAAAGGAGAAAATATCGAATGGAACCCTGCGGTTACAGCAAATGGTGTTGCAATGTTACGATCCGGTACTAAAAAACCTGCCTGGCCTGCATTCTATACTAATGGAACAGTAAATGATATTGCAATAGATTTTTTTCCAACCAACTTTTATAACCAATTGGTTCAACCACAACAAATCAATATTAAGGCAACCGATGGAAAGATGGCACCGGCACAATTATTTCTTCCGCCAGATTATAAAGCAGGCAATAAGCATCCGGCAATGATTTTTTTACATGGAGGCAGCAGAAGGCAAATGTTGTTGGGTTTTAATTACGGACAATATTATAGTAATGCTTATGCACTCAACCAATTTTTTGCAAGCAA
>JANNEK010000416.1:0-17393 GCA_031378605.1 Chitinophagaceae bacterium
CCAAAATCTTTATAGTTTCTCCACCAAAAAAATTTCTTCGGATCCCAGGGTTGTTTCGGCATATCGGCAATATAACGGTCCCAATCAACCGTTTTAGAGTCTCCATCAGTAGGCATGGTATATTGCCAGGCACCATTGGCGCTCTGACGATCTGTACTCGCTTCAATACAGTTAAGCTGACCAATTTCACCTGCTTTGTATAACTCTTTAGCCTTTGCATGGTTTAAACCGCTGATTCCCTGGCTTCCTACCTGCATCGTTTTTTTTGTTTGCTTCCAGGTATTAATTACACCAAGCCCCTGGTCTAATTTATGCACCATCGGTTTTTCGCAATACACATGTTTTCCAGCCTTCATTGCATCCGTAGCAATTCGCGCATGATGATGGTCGCTGGTTGCGACTATGACTGCATCAATATCTTTTCGTAACAATAATTCACGGTAATCGCGGGTAACAAATAAATCCTTTCCATGAATCTCCTTCATACGATCCAACCTTCCGGTGTACAAATCACAAGCTCCCGCTATTTCCACACCAGGCACTTTTAAGGCACTTCCAATATCATTATGACCCATAATTCCTGTTCCAATAACAGCCACCTTTACTTTATCATTGGCAGTATATTTCTTGCCGTACTGCAGAATTCGTTCTTCAATTTTTTCCTCAGCTCTTAACCGCTCCAACGAGCCTGCTCCAAATAACAATGCTGTGCTGCTTAGTTGCTGAATAAATTTACGTCGAGAAGATTCTTTTGACATATAGATTAATTATAAAAAAGTGAAAAAAAGAATTACCAATGAATTTATTATTTCAGTTTATCAATTTCCTTTTTAAAATAGGTTGCTGTTTGTATCACATCCGGTACATTATTCTCCCAATTGTTTTCACGTTCAATGGAGAACATTCCGGAAAAACCCTGGCGTTTTAATTCAGCAAAAATTTCAGGGAATTTTATAACACCTGTTCCTACCAAAACATCATCGGACTCAACTTTATTAAACTCTTTCACATCTTTTAAATGCAGCCCAATAATATGCCCTTCCAATTTTTTCAGGCAGTCAACAACATCTAATCCATTGCGAGCCCAATGACCAACATCGGCACATGAACCTATATTGGGATGATTTTTTAATGCTGCCAATACAGAATCGGGGTGCCAATAAGCACTTTCTCTGGGATGATCGTGAATGGCTATCTTAATACCATATACACCTGACAGGCTATCGGCATAATCCCAATGCTTCTTCAAAGGTTCGGCAGAAATATATTGTATACCCATATCTTTAGCAAAATCAAATGTTTTTTTCCATTCTTCGGGAGATTGTGGTACCACAACACCAAACGCAATTAAAGAAATTCCTTTAGAGGTTAATAATGATTTAACCTTCGTTCTACCTTCAGCAGATAAACTTATATCAAAAGTGGAATCCTTAAAATCACCTCCCAATCGTTGACCCGGAAATGCTTCTATAAATTTCATACCGGCACTATCTGCCTTAGCAATTCCAGTTACAAAATCAAAATTATGAAAGGTCCAGAATTGAACGCCCAATTTCCAATCCTCTACAATAGTTTTATTAGCTGCAACTGTTTCTTCAACAGGTTTCGGCTCGTTCTTACAATTCGCCAAAAATAAAATAAAGAAAAAAGCTAAAAGGCAACTCAAACATTTTTTCATATAGCAATTTATTTAGAGTAATTACAAATGGTGCTTCAAGTTAAGCATTATTAATATATGCCTTGCCACGATCAATTGATTTGGGTGCATTTAAAATTGTCGCTGTATTTTTTCCCCTCACCCCTTTAAATCCCCTCTCCGCTAAAGTGGAGAGGGGAAAGTGGCACGACAATTTTAAATGCACCCATTGATTTTTAATAAATCACCTGTTGTTGTATTTTTGGTTGATGAAAAATTTTTGCCTTTGCGCTGGTACTTGTTTTTTTCTGTACCGAAACCTGCTGGTCGCAATACGCTCGGGAAAACATTTATTCGGATTTTGTATTTTTTAATAAAAGGCAAAGGCTGGATAAAGATCTTCGAGAGAATGTTATTGCCAAAACCTTTGAACAAACGCTTACATCAGATAACGAACATAAGTTTGAATCGGCCTGCTGGGCAATTTCCCAATTTATGTTTCGAAGCAATACAATTGAAAACGGTTTTCAAAAAATTATCGCGTCTTATGATAGCCTCGGGTCAGATACCAAACGAGCCTTTCTGGAAGCAGCCTATGGAGTGTATCCGGTAGAATATGAAAAAGAGATTCAACGTTTCTTTGAGAAGGAGAAACATCCAAAGTTATTTGCCATGTGTGCACTTTATTTGCACCGTATAAATCATTCAATAGAAAACACCAACCGGATTAAACTTCGAATGGTAGAACAATTTCCCGATTATGACTCCACTGATTTATTGATAGAATTGGATAAATACCTTTCGCATCACCAAAATTTGATCAGGCAATCTATACCACCCATTACCGACCTCTTCCATTTTCAACAAAAGCAGGGCAATAAAATTATCTATTCTTTTCAGCGATGGAACCGGGATTACGCAGGATTAGCCATCGTACAAAATGCAGATGGTAGTTTTGTAAAAAGAGAAGACGGACGTTTAATGATTTTTGAACAGCTCGCCCGTTCTGCATCTTCACTCCCTTATTTTATCACCAATGGCAATACTCCCCAGGGAATTTATAGTATTCAGGGAACAGCGGTTGCGAATAATAATTTTATTGGGCCAACGCCAAACATACAATTAATAATGCCCTTTGAAGATAGTTTAAAAAAGTTTTTTCATGGCAGTTGGGATTCTTCAATTGCTCCAATAGAAGCTTATCAATCTTTATTACCAAATTCCTGGAAAAATTACCAACCATTTAATGAGGCTTTCTATGCAGGCAAGATTGGAAGAACCGAAATTATTGCTCATGGAACTACCATCGATCCCGACTATTTTAAAAACAAACCCTGGTATCCTATATCCCCCACCCTTGGTTGTTTGTGTGCAAAAGAAATTTGGAATGTTACCAGTGGTCGATTGTTAGTAAGCGAGCAGTTTAACTTATATAGTGCGTTTACTTCAACAAAAGGAACTAAAGGGTTTTTAATTGTATTGAATTTGGACGACCAGCAAAAAGCAGTAACACGAGAAGAAGTGGAAAGGTTTGTGAAATAAAAATAGTAAAATAGAAAAGGCAGTAACCAAGAGAAAGGACCAAGGCGAAAGAGGTATGAACAAAGAGTAAAAAAACAAAGAGGGAAAGAGAAAAGAGAAAAAAAGGAAAGAGCTATGAGTAAAGAGGAAAAGAGGAAAGAGTAAAAGAACAAAGAGGGAAAGAGGAAAGAACCAAGGCACAAGAGGTATGAACAAAGAAGGAAAGAGGAAAGAGAAGAGAGGAAAGAGTAAAGAACCAATTTTAAAAAATAATTAATATCCTCAATAGCAGTCGATACCTGTTGTTCCTTGAATTTTTTATCTTGTTTACTGCTCTAGATTTGCGCAATTCGCAGAGGATTTAAATGGGAAGCAAAAACGATAAGAACCAAATATCAAGAACATAAATAAAAAACACAAAAAAAACTCAATAGTTGCCGCCGTTATTTTTGTTTCTTGAATCTTGTATCGTATTATTTTACTTAACCCTACCGCCATTCAAATTAATTTTTTGTTCAAAAAAATTTTCAGAAAGCCTGTTTATCAATACTGCCAGTTGCTTACGAGTTATTAATCTTGTTCCTTCAATTTTTTCCTCGCCCGATAAATCTTTTGCAACCTGTTGCCATTCATCTGCGATTATGGGTGGAAATTTATGGCCTATTCCTGATTGTAACCGAATATGATGCTGCATTTCAACAATCATATCCCATGATTTCCGAAAGGTTAACTTTTTTTCGGTAAGGTACTTTTGCTTAGGAAAATTTTTTTCAAATTCAAACAAACCCAGAGCTAATTCCCTTTCAGTTATTGTACTATCAGGATAAAAAAATGTTTTATTAGCCCAGCCCTCTGGCTTACCAGTTCCTTTTAAAATTCCGGTTGCGCCTATCCGTTGTATATCCTCCCAATGTGGGTCAGTTGGTTTTACATCTATATAAGGCATTATATAGGCTTTTTGCTTAAGCAGCTCCTTTTGCACATCGCGTACACTTAGTTGCCGGGGGCTCTTTTGCCAAAGAATACACAGGGCAGCTAAAATTCCTCCTGCCTGTCCGGTTAATAAAACACAAGGTTGTAATCTTGTGCTTCCATTTACAATATTAGAAACAGATATTCCTTTTTCACAAACGATTAATCCTTCTAATTTCCCTGGAATTAATGCGCCTAAGGGAACATTGAAGGATGGAACCCTGGGAAAATTAATAACAGGGGCATTTTTCTCGGGCGCGTGGTGGTGATCAACCGGGTAATCTCCCACGGAGATGCCTGTGCGATATAATTTTTCAGGCTGACTAAATGGTTTTGTAAGATGATTGGCGTTTAATCGAATCACCCCTTTTATTCTCCTTCCTTCCCGGTGATAAGGAATAAAGGGTAGTTTATCATTTGTTGAAAATTCTTCTGCTAACCCTAAATTTTTAAATCCTAAAGCTGTTTGAATAAAGTAAACAAAGCCCAATGTTTTGTTTTTAGCAGATTGTAAAACCTTTTCTCTTTCAATAGGTTTTAGCTTGATAACATCTATATAAGAATCATTTCCATGTGCCGGCCAGTTAATCATGTATTTATCATTGGGCAATTTTCCATAATCAAGCATTTTCCGGGCATCCACTTTATAAGGATTACCTTTTGAACAAGGCGCATCTGTACAGCAACAAAAATAGAGAGTAGAATCATATCCTTGGGGCCTAGCTATTGTTACATCAACTCCTTTTCCATAATCTTTTAATACAGCGGCCAGGGTAATATCTTGTATTATATTATTTTTACCAGGTGCCGTCTTTTCTTTTGAATATTCTCTACTTTCCATGCCGGCATCAAACTCTGCTCCGGCATCTGCAAATACATCTCCAAGGTCGGTACCATCAATGGTAAGTGTTGCATGTACGATTAGTTGTTCTCCAATTTGATTTATGAAGATAGCACCCGTTACTTTATTTGCTGTCTTCAACACTTTATCAAAATACCAACCATACAACACCGATAATGATTTTTCTTTCCGTGCCCATGCCTTAAAAATGCTATCTCCTACCGAGGGTTCAAAGCAAGTTTCGCTTACCCATCCGGTGAATAAATTTCTAGTACCGTAATGTGTATATAATGCTTCTCTGAATTCCTGCCACATACCACCGGGCAATTCGTCATTTCCATCTGTACAACTAACACCGGCTGCCGTAAGCATTCCTCCCAACCAGTTCGTTTGTTCAACAATGATAGTCTGAATACCTAGTCTGGCACATTGAATTCCGGCAGCAGTTCCGCCAGTACTTCCACCTACTACCAGAACTTGTGTATTGTATACCTGCTGTGCATATGAAGCGAAAAATAAAAAATGAAAAACGACCAATAAAAAAAAGAAGTTCCTCATATTGCTTTTTTTTGGAAGATAAACGAAAAATAACTGGTAGAAAACAAAAATGCCCTTGCATAGCAAAGGCATATAATATTTATTCATTTAAAAAAAATATCTGCTTAAAACGGAAGATCATCAATAGGCTCTGTAATATCACTTGCTGAAGGAACGCTTACTGGCATTGATGAAGAAGCGTTATAATTCGATCCGCCGGAGCTGCCTTCACTTTTAGCTCCTAATAGCTGAACACTTAATACCCGTAAATTAAGTGAAGCACCATTGGTACCATCGTTCTTTGCATAGGTTTTTACTTCGGGAGACCCATCTACATAAACCTGTGTTCCTTTACGAAGATATGGAGCCACGGCAGTTCGATCAGTCCAATAAGCACATTCTACCCAAATGGTTTTGTCCTTCTGATTGCCTTGAGAATCCTTATATTTCTCAGTATGTGCCACACTGAAATTTATAACGCTTTTTCCATTTACCACATTGGTAACACAATCTTTACCCAGATGTCCGATCACTTGTAACTTAATCATAACTTTAAAATTTAGCTTCGTACTTAATTAATTTGAATGAGCAATTTACAACATTCCATGAGTGCAGGTAACAAGAAAATCCTCACGTTAATAAGTTTTAATAACTGAGGAAAAGAGGATTTTCTGTTGTACAAGTTGAATGAAAGGTTTTTACTATGCCCCAGATCATATATATCAGACCGATCCAATGCGTCTGTAATGGTTTCCAGTTGATACTATCGACTTTTGCCTGTCCATTTGTTCCAAACTATTAGCTTTTCCCATCCTATTGTTCCTCTACCCTTGCGTTTCCTCCATCAATAATTCTTCCAAAGAAAATAGCATTCATAAACAATTTAGTTCCTCCTAACCAAAAAGCCCGGAAGTTTGGATTGTCTGCTATATTGATCACCCTACCCGCACCTACTGTATTCACCACAACTGCGGAAGAGTTTTTGATGGCATCCCCATTTTCTTTACTTACCCAACCACTCTGCAATGGCTGGCTTCCATAATAAAAAGGAGAACCGAAAGGATTTTTTCCTTTTTCCATAAATACTTTATTTGCCTTAAAAAGGCTGATAATTTTTGTATGATATCCGTAAGCCAATGGATGTGTGAGGTCTGTTTCGGCTCCAAAAATAGCGCCGCTTACCTGCTGTGCTCCCTCAATTTGTTCTCTTTCCACATATGGTAAATTCTTATTGCTGTCAACCGGCGATTTAGGTGTTTTAAAAGAAATAGTACTAATTCCATTTTGCGCCGACCATTGAACGGCTTCTTCCAATGCTATTAAAACACCGCCACCCTGTACCCATGCTTTCAATTTTTCTTTATTCAATTCTGCGTAATTACCTCCAACCATAATGATCGTATTGTACTTCGACAAATCGATACGGTTAAAAGTAGTTTGCTCAAGGTGTGTAGCAGGTATGTTCATGCGCTGATCCAACAAATACCAAATTTCACCGGCATCCGTTGGATTTACACCGGTTCCTACTAACATGGCTATAACGGGCCGGGCAACCGAAATCATTTTATTACTGCCCAAATCACTGCCGCTTTGCACATTTCCGGTTTTTACACTGTAAATGGTAATTCCATTTTTTTCAGCTACCCCATTTATGAGCTCATACAGTTTTACCGCATCCAGTTTCTGTAATTTTACTGGTATTGAAATGGTTCCATAATCAAATTTCTTTACTCCATTCATTGTTTCTATTTCAAACTTACTGGTGGCTGTTTTAACCAGTACTCCGGCTTCCTGTAATTCATACAAAGCTTTTGGTGCAAGTAATTCATCCCATTGAAACAAATAGGCATACTCGCTTTTTCCTCCGATAAGGTTTCCTTTTGGCAATGATATTGTTTCCACTTTATTTCCTAATAAAGAAATATTGTATTTTGCTGCATTCAATTCGGCATAATTCAATCCGAATGCAAGAGGCATCGTCCACGCAGTAATATCATAAAATAAACTGTCTTTGTAAGAAAGCGTTTTATCGAAGATAGTATGAATAAGCCTGTATTGTGGCTGATTGGTTGGAACAACAAAGGCATTTCCTTTTTCAAAATTTAAGCCATCGATCGAGAAATTAGTATTCAATTCATATACCTCCACCTGATGACGCCGGAGCATTTCAACAAATAGGGTTGTTTTTGTCAAATCGTCTTTATCGCCCAGTACATACCCTTTAATCAACGAACTGCCCGCTTCGGCAATAGCCGTTCGATAAAATTCTCTTTGCCAGTTTAAAAAATCTTTTCTTAATAGTTTTGCCCCTTCCAGTGTAGACAAGGCCGTTATAAATTGATTTTTTACGGTTGCCGGAAATTTTAAAATTCCATTAGAAGTTTGTTGCGCATGACCTCTTGAAGAAGCCTGCTCGAATAAAATTCCTATTGCTCCATTTATATCCGGATACGTGGATCCTTTGCCGTAATAGTAATCATCATAGTTTTCTTTTGTAAAATATAAGGAGCCAATCCGATCTAAAAATTGAGCATGAAATTTTCCCAGGCTGGCCGTAAGCTCCTGATTTCTGGAAGGTGTTAATGGATTGACTCTTGAAGCGACACCTGGTTGAAAAAAGAAGGTAGCATTGCTTCCCTGTTCGTGATGATCCGTTAAAATATTTGGTTTCCAATAATGAAACCATTTTAAGCGGTTCTGGCTTTCTACATGAACTGCGGGTAACCAATCCCGATTCAAATCAAACCAATAATGATTGAAACGACCACCTGGCCAGGCCTCATTAAACTCTCTGGAATTTGGATCGCTTACCAGGTTCTTACTTTTATGTTGATTAACCCAGGTGGAAAAACGTTGCAATCCATCCGGATTGAAGGAAGGATCCAAAAGAATAACTGTATTATCCAGTAATTCATCAATTTGTTTTCCCTGTGCAGCAGCAAGGTAATAAGCAGTTACTAAGGATGCATTTGCACCACTTGGTTCATTTCCATGAATGGAATGACCGATCCAAACCACAATCGGCATTTGATCCGTGTTAATCAAAGATGATTTTGCCGGATCAGTAAGTTGAACATGCTGCTGACGGATAGATTCTAAATTATCATGATTTTTTTTTGACGTGATAATAAGTAATACCTGTGGACGATTTTCATAAGTAAACCCCATTGTTTCCAACTTAACACGATCCGGTGCCGCCGCAGCAATTGCCTTCATATAGTTAACTAACCGATCGTGGGTAACATGCCATTCACCCACTTCGTGGTAGATAATTTCTTTTGGTTTGGGAATTGATGGATTATAATTAACTGAATCTGGTAAATAGTATTTCAGATCCTGCCCAAAAAATAAAATGGGAGTTGCAACTATTGAAATTGCAAGAAAAATTTTTCTCATAAGCTATAAATGAAAAAGAAAGATAAATAAAAAATACTACCGCTGTTCAATCATGAAGTCAATTTAGAAATCATTTTTTTATATAATAAGAAAGATCAGAGACTGACAAATTTCTCACTGTTAATGCTGATCGTACCAATTACTACTTAAAGTATTAGTACAAGAAACTTGCATCAGTATAAACACTTGAGCACCATAGGAAGAATTGAGACTTTTATCAACCCACCCTTTCCTTGTATATTTGCCATTCACATTAATATAAATCTTTCATAAAAGGGTCCTGTTGTTATGAGTAGAAATGGAAAAGTTTTAGTGGCAATGAGTGGTGGTATTGATAGTACCATAACCGCCCTCATGCTGAATGATGCAGGTTATGAAGTGGTTGGCATTACGATGAAAACATGGGATTATGCAGCTAGTGGCGGTGGCAAAAAAGAAACAGGCTGCTGCAATATCGATAGTTTTAATGATGCCCGCATGGCCGCTGTTCAACATGGATTTCCTCATTACATACTCGACATCCGGGATGAATTTGGTGATTTTGTGATTGATAATTTTGTTGAAGAATATTTAGCAGGAAGAACACCCAATCCATGCGTAATGTGCAATACTCATATCAAATGGAGAGCCTTATTAAAAAGAGCGGATGCATTGGGCTGTGATTTTATTGCGACCGGACATTATGCAAAAATAAATCAGCATACAAACGGAAGGTATTTTATTAGTAAGGCAATTGACGATACAAAGGACCAGAGCTATGTTTTATGGGGATTACAGCAAGATTTATTGAGCAGAACCTTACTACCCTTAGCACCGTATAAAAAAACAGCGATACGGCAAATGGCCGAGGATTATGGCTATCCTGAACTTGCTAAAAAAAGCGAGAGTTACGAAATCTGTTTTGTTCCGGATAATGATTACCGTGGGTTTTTAAAGCGAAGAGTAGAAGGTTTGGAAGAAAAAGTAGCCGGGGGAAGCTTTATAGATAAGCAGGGAAAAATTCTTGGCCAACATAAAGGATATCCTTTTTACACCATTGGCCAACGCAAAGGGCTTGATATTACTTTTGGTAAACCTGTTTATGTAACGGGCATAGATCCGGAAAAAAATACCGTGGTATTGGGTGATGAGGAGGATTTGAATCAACAGGAAATGGTAGTTGGCAAAATAAACTGGTTAAAATACGAAGGCATTAGCGAAGGAATGGAGGTTACTACTAAAATTCGGTATAAAGACAAAGGGGCACTCAGTAGTTTATTCAGTAATGAAAAAGGAGTTGCCGTTCGGTTTTATGAAGATGTAAAAGGAGTTGCACCCGGGCAAAGCGCTGTTTTTTATGAAGGAGACGATGTAATTGGCGGTGGCATCATTCAAAGGTAGATTCCCCGGGCAACTTGAACTGAGCCGTAATAGCACTACTGGAAACCAGGAGTCTAATAGAAAAAACCGATTGAGCGTGTTATAAATACTAATAGGTACTTCTTAGTTACTGTTTTTCTCCCCTAATAGCTGGATTTTCAAGCAATAAAAGGAAATACAACACGTTTTAGTTGAAGGCTAAAATTCTACTTTTTTGTTTAAGCAGCGATCTTAATAAATTGATTGCCTGAATGAACAAGATCCAAATCAACAGTACTATTGATTATGAAAAAAAATTTAATACCGGCGGCAATGATAACGATACTATTTGTATCGTTTAATAGTTGTAAGAAAACGGAAACTTATCCGTCTGCTGAACTTTCTGAGTATATGAATTTACAGGTAGGAAAGTATGTTCGATATCGCCTCGATTCTACCCGGTTTATCAATTTTGGGCAAAAGGATACTGTTATAAAGTATCAGGCAAAAGAAGTTATTGATGCAGCCATTACTGATAATCTGGGAAGACCCGGATGGAGAGTTATTCGTTACCTGAGTGATACAACAGGTACTTCCCCATGGACGCCAAGTGCAACCTATTCACTTATTCCTTCAAGAGAATCTGTTGAAGTAGTTGAAAATAATTTACGCTTTCTAAAACTAAGGCTACCCGTAACAGAGGGATATAACTGGAAAGGGAACTCGTTTATTGATACCTATTCCAGTAATTCCGAGGTTCGGTTTATGGATGATTGGGATTATACGTTTGAAAACGTTTCAAACAGTTTTACAGTTTGGAATAACAAAATTGTAGAGAAGACTATTACCGTAAATCAACGCGATGAAGTTATTGGAGCTCCTGCTGATCCAACGGTATACAGCGAAAAAACATTTAGCAAAGAAGTATTTGGGGAAGGAATTGGACTTATCTACCGCAACTTTCTTCATTGGGAGTACCAACCCACCAATGGCCAAAATCCGGGTTACAAAATTGGCTATGGTATAAAAATGGTAATGATAGATCACAACTAAGTGGCTTTCTCTTTTGTTAGCTTAGTATTAAACTGTTTTGAGATGAAAAAAATATATTTTTTTCTATTGTTAGCACTTTGTTTTAGTACAAACTCAAAAGCACAATACACCGGTTATATTGTACAATTAAAAGACAAAAAAGGAACTGTACATAGTTTATCCAATCCATCTACTTATTTATCGTTAAAGGCCATTCAGCGGAGAATCCGTCAAAAATTAACGATTGATTCAACAGATCTTCCCGTATCAGGCGCGTACCTGGATAGTCTTCGGTTAGTTCCTAACGTTACTATTATTAATATATCCAAATGGTTGAACCAGGTTTTAATAAGAACCCCGGATGCCACTGCGATTTCAAAAATAAATTCATTTCCATTTGTAAAATCATCGGGGCCAATTGGTTTTCAGACCCGCTCAATTGATATAACCCCCATCACAAATAAATTCAATGAGGTTATAAAGCCGATGGAAGAAAAGCCAATTGTGTATGGTAGAAATGGTAATAGCGGACGTGCTGAAACATCCGGTATTTCTTCCCTGAATTATGGAAACAGCTTTAATCAAATTCATTTACACGAAGGAGATTACCTGCATGATCTTGGTTTTACAGGAGCAGGAATTACCATTGCAATTTTAGATGCAGGATTTTTTGGATATAAAACAAACAATGCTATGGACAGTGTGCGTTTACAAGGGCGTATACTGGGTGAATGGGATTTTGTAAAAAATGAACTCAGTGTAACAGAAGATCACCCTCATGGTCTTTACTGCTTTTCAATAATAGCGGCGAATAAACCAGGCCAAATCATTGGCTCGGCACCTCATGCAAAATTTTTTCTTTTTAGAACAGAGGACGCGCCAACCGAATATCCGATTGAGGAACAAAATTGGGTAGCCGCGGCAGAGTATGCAGACAGTGCCGGTGTTGATATGATTTCTTCCTCTCTGGGATATTCTGATTTTGATGATCCGGCGTTCAATCATAGCTATGCGCAACGTAATGGCAATACAAGTATCATTACCATTGGTGCTGATTTAGCCGTAAAAAAAGGACTGATTGTTACCAATAGTGCAGGTAATTCAGGAGCACAGGCAGGTGATGCGAAGTTTGTAGCTTGTCCGGCAGATGGTGATAGCGTTTTTACCGTTGGAGCAACTACCGTTACCGGAACGATTGCCAGCTTTAGCAGTTGGGGACCTAACAGTGCAGGTAAAACGAAACCAAATATCGTTTCGGTAGGACAAGGAACTGTACTTGCCAACACCTCAGGAAATGCTTCGGCAGGTAACGGAACCTCTTTTTCAAATCCATTGGTGTGTGGTTTAATTGCTTGTTTATGGCAGGCATTCCCGGAATTTACAAATATGGAAATAATGAATGCGGTACAAAAGAGTTCGCATAAATATCTTACACCCGATGATCGTTTTGGTTACGGTATTCCGAATTTCCGAAAAGCGCATGAAGCACTAACGCTGGAAAGAGAAGCAAGAAATATTGATTCCTTGTTAGGTAATAAATGGTTGAAAGTCTATCCCAATCCATTTAAACAGGATTTCAGGTTAGTATTAAAAGCTCCCGTTAGCGGAAAGGCCGTGGTGCAATTACTGGATGCACTTGGAAGATTAGTGGACGCAAAATCACTGGAGATAAACAATCAGACTATTTATTTTATTGACTTCACGAATGTACCCAAGTTGTTAAAAGGAGTCTACTTTATTCGATATACAGACGGTAAGAACAAGCAAACAATTAAGATGCTGAAGCAATAAAGAGTGCAGCAAACATAGTATCAGCTTTTTTATCATAACCTTTTAAAACTTCCATCTTAAGTAACCTGAGCTGGAAGTTTTCTTTTATAAAAGATACGACCGCTTCATTTTCTTTTTTAAAAACTGAACAGGTGCAATACAGGAAATAACCACCGGGGTTAAGGCTGGGTAGTATATTTGAAATAATTTTTTTTTGAAAAGAGGTATATCGATCAATTGTTGATTCTTCAAAAAAATACAATTGTTCCGGTGTTCTGCCCCAGGTACCGCTACCCGAACAGGGAACATCACAAATGATAAGGTCGAAACCTGCAGTGGAAAGCCGCGGATCAGTACTTCGTAACCTGACATTATTAAACGTTAGGTCTTTAACAAAGGATTTATAATGAAGTATACCCGCCGATTGAAATCTCTTTTTCAGATTTATAAGTATAGTATTTCTACTATCGGACACGGTTAGGTTAATATCACCCAATACATCATTTGCCAATATAGATTTACCGCCGCTGCCAGCGCAACAATCCCAAACGGATAGTTTTCGGTTTGTGGTTTGTGGTTGAAGGTTCTCCAAAAATCCAGCGATGAGTTGCGAGTTATAGTCCTGTACCACGGCCTCTTTATCCAATTCAATGATCTCTTCAATTTTTGTAGCATTCGGCAATGCGATGCAATGATCGTTTATGAATTGCATCCATTTCTTATTAAAGGTTACTGGCTCTTGGCTCCCGGCTACTTCCTTGTACCCGGCATGCTGTAACTTATTGGTAACAATTTTCTCAGAACCCGGTCTTATTCGTAAAAATAAATTTGGTTGAACCAGGAAAGATTGATTAAATAAAGTTGTATCTATTGTTTCGCTTAAATGATCAACCCAGGGAAAAATAGATAATTCATTTTGATTGATTTGAAGGAATTTAATTTTTTCATCCAATGAAAGAGAAATTTTTTCATTCCATTCAGGTTTAACAGTCGCAAGTACTTTAGTAGATTCTATTGAGCATAAAAAAATGCTAATCAATAATTTTTCTTCTTTAGTATGATTTAAAAATGCTTTACCCAATCTAAAATAGCAATAGCAAAGATGTGCTACCTGTTTCCGATCGGTTGATCCGTATTTTTTATGAATTGAAAAGAATTTTTTTAAATAAGATGCAAAAGGTTCCTCTCCTTTATATCCGTTTAGTATTTCAACGGCGCTATTGATATAAGAATAGTAGCGACTCACGATGCAATAATAAATGAAAAATTTTTGCCGTTAACGTGGCGTTACTATTTACTAAAACTGCTGGTTATTGATAAAAATAGGTCAGGTTTGTTTTTAAATCCCCGGGGGTTAGCGTAGTTACACCGGTAGCAGGTTTGTTTTTAGAATTATAGGTATACACAGCCGACAACCTGAAACTTGATAAGCCGCCAGTTGCAATATCCGTATACTCATAGTTGGTAATATTTGAAGTTGCTGAATAGTCAGTACGAAGTATTACCGCAGCCTCTCCATTCGGGATTGTCAACGGGCTAAGTTTTGTGTCGTAACTATATTTTCCAATTGCTGCAAGGGTTGGCAGAGCTCCTGCATTTAAAAAAAGGTTAGAGCTTTGTCGCATTTCTACTTTTCCAGCAGCACCATAAGAAAATTCAGTAACTATTGATAATATGGGTAAAGGACCTAGCAAAGGACCAATTAAGTATTCATCCTGCCGCATAACTTTCCCATCTGTTCCATAAACAAATGAGGTACTATCTACCGCAGAAAATCCAACAGTTGAAATGTCTGTTACAATCGCTGTATACTGTTTAGCAGAGGAATTAAAGTAAACAATCGAAAGAGCACTATCAATACCCTGTGCAATTAATAACTGATTTTTTTGAATGGTAGAAGTAATAATACCTGACGCATTTCGTATTACTCTTAGATCATTGCCAATATCTGTTCCCTGGGATGTTCCCGTTATTTTTTCCCTTATTAATCTCTTTTCGGAATCGTATTCATATTCGGTAGTATTTGTTTCAGTTCCTGAAACGGAAACGATCTTCGTCAGTAAATCTCCCGACGTTCCTGTAACAGGTCCTCCATTGTCGTCGAAACTTAATTCTTTCTGGCAGGAAGAAAAACAAATACTAAGCACTGCTATGACAATCAATAATTTTGTTTTCATACTTATCTCATTTGTTAACTATTATAACTCCAATAGGGTTTTTACCGGGTCTTTTCCAAATAATAATAACTCAGGGTTTTCCAATAACTCCTTTACGCGCACTAAAAAACTTACACTCTCTCTTCCATCAATAATACGATGATCATAACTTAATGCAAGATACATCATCGGCCTTATTTGTACCTGGCCATTTATTGCAATAGGCCTTTCCTGAATTTTATGCATTCCTAAAATGGCACTTTGTGGAATGTTGATAATAGGCGTACTCATTAAACTTCCAAATACACCTCCATTGGTAATTGTAAAGGTACCGCCAGTCATTTCCTCCATACTTAGTTTATTCTCTTTTGCTTTGGTAGCCAGTTCTACTACTTTCTTTTCAATGTCGGCCATTCCCAAGCTTTCTGCGTTTCGAATAACGGGAACAACCAGCCCTTTTGGTGCAGAAACGGCTATAGATATATCACAATAGTTATGGTATAATATAGTTTCTCCATCAATATAGGCATTTACCGAAGGCCATTCTTGTAATGCAAAACAACAGGCCTTTGTAAAAAAACTCATGAATCCAAGATTGGTACCGTGAACCTCTTTAAACTTATCCTTATACGTTGTTCGCGTAGCCATTATATTCGACATATCCACTTCATTAAAAGTGGTAAGCATGGCGGTTGTATTTTTCGCCTCCACTAAACGGCGGCTGATGGTTTTACGCAGGTTAGTCATTTTATCACGCTTTTCATCTCGGCTAAATGCAGCGCCAGCAGTTCTTCCAGGGCTGTTTAATGCAGCCAACACATCCTCTTTAAGTATTTTACCTCCTGCCCCACTGGCGGTAACTTTTTTAGTATCTACTTTTTTATCGGCAATTATTGCTGATGCAACCGGGGTCGCCTTTATATCAGCCTCCTGAGATGGAACATTCGTCTGCTGTGGCTTACCGTTAGATTTAGTGTCTGTTGCCTCTGGTTTAGTCCCAGGCTCCTGGCTGCCGGCTATTGGCTTTTGTATCTCGCCTCCAGACTTCCCCTCAGGCTTAACCGCAGTTTCATCAATCGTTGCCAGTATGTCTCCAATCTTTATCGTATCACCTTCATTCAGGTTACCCAGCTTTAATACTCCTGCTTTCTCAGCATTTACTTCAAAAGTAGCTTTCTCACTTTCAAGTTCGGCAATGACCTCGTCTCTTTCTACATAAGATCCATCTTTTTTTGTCCATTTTAGAAGGGTTACTTCGCTGATAGATTCCCCTACGGTTGGCACTTTTATATCAATCATAAAACTCTTATTAACGCTAGTTTAAATGAATCGGTACTAATTTAATATTGTTAGAATTCAGTTCCTTTAGATTAATTTAAATACTAAAGGCTGTATCAATTATTTCGTCTTGTTCCTGCTTATGAACTTTAGAATAACCCGTTGCAGTAGCTGCCCCGGGCTGCCGGCTGATCACTCCATAATTAATGCTCTTCAGGTTCATTTGTAAATAGGAAGCCGCTCCCATATTCAATGGTTCCTCCTGAATCCAGAACCAGGTAGCCTTATTGTACTTTTTATAAAGTGCCTCCAATTGCGTAAGTGGCAACGGATATAATTGCTCAAGCCTTATAATCGCTACATCTTTTATAGTATCTTTTTGCTGCTTTTCTGCCAGATCAAAATATATCTTACCGGTACAGAATAATACTTTTTTTACCTGTATTGCATTATTGATAAATGGATCATCAATTACTTCTTTAAACCCTCCTTTCGTGAAATCATCCATTACCGAATAAGTACCCGGGTGACGCAGATTTGCCTTAGGAGAAAAAACAATCAATGGTTTTCGAAATGGCCAGGCTAACTGCCTGCGCAATGCGTGAAAGAAATTAGCCGAGGTAGTAATATTTACTGCTACCATATTTAATTCGGCACACAATTGTAAAAATCGTTCAATACGGGCACTGCTGTGTTCAGGGCCCTGTCCTTCATATCCGTGCGGTAATAGCATTGTTACACTATTCATGCGGTTCCATTTCTGCTCACCTGCACAAATAAATTGGTCAATCATTGTTTGTGCTCCATTGCAAAAATCGCCGAACTGTGCTTCCCATAATACGAGTGCATGCGGATTAGCAAGTGTATATCCATATTCAAATCCTAAAACACCATATTCGCTTAATAAAGAATTATA